>DAORHS010000045.1:0-12556 GCA_035438165.1 Prosthecobacter sp. | reverse complement strand
CGTTTCAGCATGACCGCCAGCAGGGCGATGTCCGCCGGATTGACACCTTGGGCGCGGGCGGCTTGGCCGAGGGTGGCGGGGCGGAGGGCAGTGAGGCGGTGTTTGGCTTCGGTTTTGAGGCCGGGGATGGCGTGGTAGTCGAAGTCGGCGGGGATCGTTTTTTCCTCCATGCGGGAGGTCTTGGCGACCATGTCTTCCTGACGGGTGATGTAGCCGGCGTATTTGACGTCGTTCTCGACCAAGGACCAGACCTCGGGAGAGAACTGGGCGTGGATCTCGGCGGGCAGAGCGGCGGGGGTGTTTTCGGGCCGACGCAGCCACTTTTCCAGGGTGATGCCGTCGAGCCGGGCTTCCTGGAGGAGGACGCGGGCGGCGGCAAGCTGGGCGATTTTTTCCTCGGTGTGCCGGATGCGGAATGGGGAGGCGAGGCCGATGGCGGCGGCGAGGGGGGTGAGGCGGAGGTCGCAGTTGTCCTGGCGGAGGAGGAGGCGGTATTCGGCGCGGGAGGTGAAGAGGCGGTAGGGCTCGGTGGTGCCTTTGGTGACGAGGTCGTCGATCATGACGGCGAGGTAGGCCTGGCTCCGCTGGAGCAGGAACGGGGGGCGGCCGGTGGCCTTCAGGGCGGCATTGGCCCCGGCGATGAGGCCCTGGCCAGCGGCTTCTTCATAGCCGGAGGTGCCATTGATCTGCCCGGCGAAGTAGAGGCCGGACACGCGCTTCGTTTCGAGGGTGGGGTGGAGCTGGGTGGGCGGGCAGTAGTCGTACTCCACAGCGTAACCGGGGCGGACGATCTCGGCGTTTTCGAGGCCGGGGATGGACCGGATGAAGTCATACTGGACCTCGAAGGGCAGGGAGGTGGAGACACCGTTGACGTAGAATTCGCGGGTGTGGCGGCCCTCCGGTTCGAGGAAGATCTGGTGCCGATCTTTCTCGGCAAAGCGCACCACCTTGTCCTCCACCGAGGGGCAATAGCGCGGGCCGACGCCCTCGATCTTGCCCGAATACATGGCCGACTTGTGGATATTCGCCCGGATGATGTCGTGGGTTTGCGGGGTCGTGTAGGTGATCCAGCAGGGAATTTGTTCCACGTGGAACAGGCCCGGCTGCCAGCGGTTGAGGGTGAACTGGTGGGGGCCGGTGGAAGGGAGGGGGGAGCTTGAGTTAGGGGTTAGGGGTGATGGGTTAGAGGGATGGAAACCCTTAACTCCTAACTCCTCACTTCTAACCTCCTCCGCGTCGTCTTCAGGCAGCACTCCCGACAGATAGCTGAACTGCGGTGGCGGGCTGTCTCCGGGCTGAAGCTCGCACTTGGAGAAGTCGATGCTGCGGCTGTTGAGGCGGCAGGGGGTGCCGGTTTTGAAGCGCTGCACGTCGAAGCCGAGCTGGCGGAGGCTGTCGGACAGGGTGGAGATGCTGTCGCCCATGCGGCCGCCGGCTTGGTTCTGCTGCCCGACATGGAGGAGGCCGCGCATGAAGGTGCCGGAGGAAATGACGACCGCTTTGGCCCGGTAGATCATCCCGAGGCTGGTGCGGATGCCGGTGATGGCATCGTTTTCGACGAGGATCTCGGCGGCGTTGCCCTGATGGAGGTCGAGGTTGGGCTGGTTTTCGATCAGCCACTTCATGCGGAACTGGTAAGCCTTCTTGTCGCACTGGGCACGTGGGGCCTGCACGCTGGGGCCCTTGCGGGCGTTGAGCATGCGGAACTGGATGCCGGTGGCATCGGTGTTCCGGCCCATGACGCCGCCCAGGGCGTCGATCTCGCGCACGACATGTCCTTTGGCCAAACCACCGATGGCGGGGTTGCAGGACATCTGGGAGATGGTGTCAAGGTTCTGGGTGAGGATCGCCGTCTGGCAGCCCAACCGTGCCGCCGCCATGGCGGCCTCAACCCCAGCATGACCGGCGCCGCAAACGATGACGTCGTAGTGCTTGGGGTAGGTGAAGAGGGAGGAGGACATGAATGAGGAAGGACGAATGCAGAAGGACGAATGCACCCAGACAGGGCAGGGGGCGGGGAGGATAACACGGCTGACGAATTGTTCCATGTGGAACAAAGGGTGCTTCCAGAAGCCGAACAATCCTTTGCGTCTCCGGCCTCGTTGGCTAGTATGATTTTCCCTTTTGCAGCCTATGTCCAAAGCCAAAACCACTCTCGCCGCGCACGCCGCCGACCCCATCAATCAGAAGCTCACCGCCGCCGACAAGGTGGGTCTCTACCGCCAGATGGTGCGCATCCGGAAGTTTGAGCAGGTGTCGCTCCAGCAGTACATGAGCGGGAACATTGGCGGGTTTCTTCACCTTTACATCGGCCAGGAATCCGTCGCCGTGGGCACGGTTTCCGTCATGGGACCGAACGATCACGTCATCACCGCCTACCGCGACCACGGCCATGCGCTGGCGGTCGGCATGGGTATGAACGAGTGCATGGCGGAACTGTTGGGCAAGGCCACCGGCTGCTCCCGCGGCAAGGGCGGCTCGATGCACTACTTCGCGCCGGACAAGAACTACTGGGGCGGTCATGGCATCGTCGCCGGTCAAACACCGCTCGGCCTTGGGCTGGCCTATGGTTTGAAGTATCGTGGCATCAAAGGTGCCGCTCTCTGCTTCCTCGGGGATGGCGCGGTGAATCAAGGGGCCTTCCATGAATCATTGAACCTCGCTGAGCTCTGGGATCTGCCGGTGATCTATGTGATCGAAAACAACGGCTACTCGATGGGCACCAGCCAGCAGCGCTCCTCCGCCTACACGGACTTTCTCGCCAAACGAGCCGAAGGCTACGGCATGGCCTGGGAGCAGTTCAATGGCGAGGACGTTTACAGCGTACGTGTCGGCGTGGGCAAGGCCATCGAGCGTGCCCACAACGAGTCGAAGCCCAGCATCCTCGAAATCGCCACCTACCGCTGGGAAGGCCATTCCGTGGCCGACGCCAACAAGTTCAAGTACCGCACCAAGGAAGAGGTCGAGAAGTTCCAAAACGATCACGACCCGATTCAGGTCTGGAAGCGCAACCTTCTCGCTGAAGGCGTCGCCACCGAAGAAGAGCTGAAGAAGATCGACAAGGAAGCGCAGAAGGAAGCGGAGGATTCCGCCGAATTCGCCAAGTCCAGCCCCTATCCGGAGCCGGAAACCATCTTCGAAGACGTTTACTGGGAAGTGGACAACAAAACCGAAGCCGGCCAGACCGGACGGCACTTCTTCAACGACTGAGTTGAGCCGAACACGGCCCAACTCGTTCATTTACAGTCGTTTGAGAACGAATCACTTCGTTTCCGCCGCCGTGGTGATCGTATCGGCCTGGCTGGTGAGAATGACCGCATGCTTGTCATAGGTCGCCTTGGCACTGACGAGTTGCGTCACGTAATTGAGCGCTTCCGTCAGAGGAACATTCGTCAGCGACAGGCTGAGTTTTCGCTGCGCCAGCTCCTCCCCCTTCACGATCACCTTCGGCGTCACCTTGCCACCGCTCGCGTTTTTTGACAGCGCCCGAAGGCCTTCGATGGCTTCGGTGAGCGTCACATCCGCCATCTCGACTTTCGGCAGCGTGACGGCTGCGTATTGAGTTTTCAGCGAGTCATCCTTCGGCTGGTAGTTGGCCCGAATGTAAGCCAGCATGTTCGCCGTCTCCGTGTGTTTCGGATTCGCCGCCGCCACCTTGGAGAGCAGCCGGTAGGCAGTCTCCATGTCGCCCCGGTAATAAGCGGCACGCCCTTGCTGATAGACCACGTTCAGATCCTCGGCCTTTGCCACGAAACTCGAAGCGGACATCCAAAAGGCAGTCGCTGCTAAAACCACTGCCGTCGAAACTCTGGCCCCAATCAATGATGTTTTCATAGGATGGTTGGTTAGATTTGAAATGATTTCATCAAATCGCCTCCGGGATGTCAAGACTGCACATGCGCGAGGCTTGATGCGATGCGCATCCTGTTCCATCGGTGAACCATGCCGCCGCCGAAAAAAACCGCCGCCAGCCAGGTGAATGTATTCCTTGGCAGCGACGAAGCGCGCGTGAAGGAAGCCGCGCTCATGCTCGTGCGCAGCCTCACGCCACCGGATGCCGGAGACTTCAGCAACGACATCATCGACGGCACCGCCGACAACTCCGAACACGCGGGGACCATCTGCTCGAATGTCTGCATGGCGTTGCAGACACTCCCGTTCTTCGGAGGCACCAAGGTGGTGTGGTTAAAGAATGCCAACTTCCTCGCGGAATCCGGCGCCGGCCGCGGACAGGATGCGGTGAACGGCTTCGAGCGCATTCTCGACGTCGTCGAGGGCGGCATTGGCACTGACGTACGTTTTGTCATCAGCGCCACCGGCATCGACAAACGCCGCAGTGCCTACAAGCGCATCTCGAAGATCGCCACCATCGAGGTCTTCGACAAACCGGACACATCAAAAGCAGGTTGGGAGCAGGCCGTGCTCGGCATGGCTGCACGCAAGGCCAGGGATCTCGGCATCACTTTTGAAAGCGGCGCACTGGAGCTGCTCGTGCAGATGGCCGGCGATGACACACGGCAGATGGAGAACGAACTCGAAAAGATCGATCTCTACTTGGGCGAGCGTCGCCGCGCCGGTCTGAAGACCGTGCAAAATCTCGTCTCCATGAGCCGCGCCGGCGTGCTGTGGGATCTCGGCAATGCGATCGGCAAACGCGATCTGCCGCGCGCACTCGAACTGCTCGGCACGCTCATGTATCAGGGCCAGAATGCCATTGGTCTGCTGCTCGCCGCCATCGTTCCGCGCGTGCGAAGCCTGCTGCTCATCAAGGACCTCGGCTCGCGCTACAAGCTCAACAAGTTCAACTACACCGGCTTCTGCACCTCACTCGAAGGCCTGCCTTCTTCAGCCACCGCCCATCTGCCGCGAAAGAAGGACGGCAGCGGCTTCAATGCCTATCCGTTGTTCCTCGCCATTCCCGAAACGGGCAACTTCGCCCTCGAAGAACTCCACGCGGGCTTCAAAGCCTGCCTCGCGGCGAACTCCAAACTTGTCACCTCATCTCTCGATCCCAAGCTCGTGCTCGAACGTCTGCTGGTGGGTCTGCTCGCCAAACCATCGCGCTGATCCGCTCATGTCCACCGCCACCATTCTCACCTGTCTCGCCATCGGAATTCTCAGCGGTGTTGTCGCCGCACTGTGCGGTGTCGGCGGCGGTGTCGTGATGGTCCCCGCGTTTGTGTTCTTTCTCAAACTGGACCAGAAAACCGCCGTCGCGACCTCCCTGGCGATCATCATCCCCACCGCCTTGATGGCGACGACGCAGAACGCACGCTCGGGTTACGTGGAATGGAAAGTCGCCGCGATCACCGCGATCTCCGCTTCGATCTTCGCCTACTTTGGCGCCGGCTGGCTCAAAACGCTGAGCAATGAAACGCTCACCCGCATCTTCGGCACCATCCTGGTGGTCTTCGGCGTGCGCATGTTGATGCAAGGCAAGGCGTGAAGCAAAAAGCGTAGCGTGAAGGGCAGAGAGCGAAGAGTCCAAACCGCGTTCATCACACGCCAATCCTACTCGTCCTCGATCCTGGCGCACAGTTGTCCTGTAATCCCGGCTTCGCGACAGCCCGTTCAGCCGTCACCACACCAGCGCATCGAGAAAAAACGTCGCCACCATCGCGATGGCAACGATCAACCGTAGAACGAGACCCACCCCCGTGCCGAGCAGCGATCCCCAGGCCGATTTCGCTGCCGGATGCAGGCGCTTTTTGGCAAAGATCAGTTCAAAGACCACCCCGCCGAGCAGTGGTCCGAGGATCAGCCCAAACGGCGCAAAGAACATGCCCACGATCCCGCCGATGAACACGCCTGCGATGCCCCAGCGGCTGGCGCCAAACCAACGCGCACCCATCGCGCCGCTCACAAAGTCGATCACATAAGAGAGCACGAGCCCCAGTGATAAAATGACGAAACCCCAGGCGCTCATGCCGGACTCTGGACGCAGCACCGTGTGAACGATGCCCGCCGCAAAGATCAAGAACGGTCCCGGCAAAAAGGGCACCACCGAGCCGATGATGCCCACGATCAGCAGGCAGATCGTCAGCGACCAGACGCCCCACATTTCCCACGGCATCGAGGTGAAAAAATCCGCCGTCGCATTCCATGCACTGGTGAACCACTCACTCATCGCACCACCTTGTTTTGGATTCGACCGGCTGCCGCACGCTGCGCGGCCAGTTCAGTCCTTCACGTGGCCAGCCTAGATAGATCAGCCCCACGCAGCGATCTTCCGCGCCAAGGTTCAGCCACTCGGCAAACTCGCGCATGCCCAGCACGGGTGGTGACGACCAGTAGCAGCCCAAACCGGCCGCCGTCGCTGAGAGCTGCAGATTTTGCAGCGCGCAGGCCACCGCTTCGATCTCTTCGACTTCCGGAATCTTCGCGCCACCGCGTCGTTCCATCACACACGCGATCACCACCGGCGCGAGCAGCGGGTTCTCACCCATCTTCTTCATCTTGTCCTCGCGGAACTCATTCGCCGGTGTCGTCTCCTGATAAATCCGCTGCATCGCCTCCGCGAGCCGCTGTCTCGCCGCGCCTTGATGCACCACAAATTTCCACGGCTCCGTCAATCCATGCGTCGGCGCCCACGTGGCATCTTCGAGTATCTGCGTCAGCAACGAACGCTCCACCTCACGCAACGCATCCATGTCCACCGGCTTGATGGAACGGCGATGACGGATAAGTGCGCTGATTTGAGAGTGGGTGGCAAGATCGGACATGAACTCGCGACCTTTACACCATCGGCAGCACTTTGCTCAACACGAGTGTCACCAGCAATCCGATCACTGAATCGGCCGTGAGCTGAACCGACCAGGTGCGGAGTGTTTCCTTTTCGGTCATGCCGCTGAGGCGGTTCACCACCCAGAAGCCGCTGTCGTTCATCCAGGAGCCGCACATCGCGCCGAAGCCGATCGAACAAAACATGTAGATCGAATGGCAGCCAAGCGCTCCGCCCGCCACCATCGGCGCCATGATCGAGGCTCCCGTCAGCATCGCCACCGTGGCGGATCCCTGGGCCACGCGCACCACCGCCGTCACGAGCCAGCCAAGTACAATGAGGTTGAGACTGTAATCCTTTGCCAGACTCTCCACCGCACCCCCTACGCCGGCCTGACGAAGGGCGTACCCAAACGCTCCGCCCGCGCTGGTGATGAGGATGATCATGCACGCCGTCTCAAGCGGCGGTCCCATCAGCTCTTCCACTTTCTTCAAGCCAAAGCCGCGCTGTTTGGCCAGCACCACGACCGAAATCAGCGTACCGATGATCAGCGCGATGTTCTTGTGCCCGATGAAGTCCACCCAGTCGCGCACAGCGGCGAATCCTTCCTCGCCCCCCAGCCCATTCACCATGGCCATGCCCCAGCCAGCGCCTTTCGCCGCACCTTCGTGCGCGAGTTCAAAGACGGTCGTCAGACTGATCAAAAGAATCGGCAGTACCACCGGCATGATGCTCCAGAAAAATGAGGGCAGTTCGCTTTCCGGCTTCGCGCTGATGCCCTGCAGATCCGACAGTGAAACACCGCCTTTCTCACGCAGCGGCACATCGGTGCGCGCATTGAGCCACTTGCTCACCAAAAACCCGAAGTAGCAGGTGATCGCGCCGATCACCAGGCCGCCGACGAGTGACTCGCCCACGTTGAGATGCAGGCTTTCCACCACCGCCACGGGCCCGGGATGCGGCACCAGCATCGAATGCGTCACCGTACCGCCGCAGCAGATCGCCATGAGATAGAGTGTGTAGTCCTTGCCCGTGCGCATTCGCAGCGCCATCGCCAGCGGCACCATCAGCATGAACATGGTGTCGAAGAAGATCGGAGCGCTGAGAATGAAGGTGCTCCACAGCAGCGCCCATCCCGCACGCTTCTCACCAAAGAACGCCAGGAAGCGTCGCACCACCTTGTCGGCGGCACCGCTTTCCATCAGGCACATGCCGATGATGGCCGCCAGGGCGATCGAGATCGCGATGTCACGCGCCGCATCACCGAGTCCCTTGGACACCATTTCCACCGCGCCCACCAGCGACGACATCGCCTTCATCTTCCCATCCTTCTGCACCACATCCCAGGAATCCTTCCCCGCCAGCAGACAGGCCAGCAGCGCCGCCAGCACGAGCGCGAGAAACGGATGCATGCGCAGTTTGCTGATCGCGATGATGATGAAAGCCACGCTGACAGCGAGAACGACGAAAGGCCAGTAGCTGGCCGTGGAAGCAGCAAGAATTAACATGGCCGCGATGCTGAATGTCCACGGCAGTCACGTCAAGATATTCGACAGTGGACTTCCCGTCTGACACCGCTTCTTTCCGACGCTCATGAACCCCGCCCGCCTTCGCCTGATTTTTGTGCTCCTCGTCATCGTGGCCGGGTGGTTCGGCATTTCACGGCTGGATTTCGATGTGGATCCGCTCAGCCTGCTGCCGCAGGAAATGCCGGGCCTGCAAGGCACGCGACTGCTGCGTGAGCAAAAGCGTGATCTGCTCCTCATCGCTGTTCAAGCCGAAGATCCCGCTCTGGTTGAAGTCACCGCAGAGGCACTGGCCGATCATCTGTCCTCCAAACCAGAGCTTTGCGCCAGCGTGCGCAGCAAGTCGTTGATTCAATCCGATCCCGCCATCATCGCCGAAGCCGTCGCCTATCTCTGGCTCAATGCGCCGCCGGATGAAGTGAAGAAACTCGTCGCATCACTCGACCCCGCATCACTCTCCGCCTTGCTGGCAAAATCGAAGGAGACTGCGGGAACTTCGCTCGATCTGCAAAACGCCACGCTCAGCGGCTATGATCCGCTGGCTCTGGCACGTGGAGCGCTACAGCTCATGAGCGGCGGCGGTGACATGAGCAGCCTGATGAGCGATGAGTTCAGCAGCGCCGATGGCACGCTGCGTCTGCTGTTTGTCACACCTCCAGGCAAGGCGCTCGCCGACTACCGCGCCGCCAACGCATGGCTCACGCAGATCAAAACCGAAGTGCGTGAGAAGTGGTTGCCACAGCAGGGCGAACTCACCGGCGTGAAGATCGGCTTCACCGGCGATCCCGCGTTTCAGGCGGAAATCGCCACGGGCATGGAGGGAGACATGCGCCAGTCCATCGGCGCGGTCACGTTCATCGTCGGATTTCTCTTCTGGCTCCTGCATCGCCGCATGAAGCCGTTGTTCTGGCTGCTGCTCGCCATTCTGTGCGCCAACCTGCTCACGCTCGGCACAGCGGGCGCGATCTATGGTTCGCTCAATGTGATGTCGATGGGATTCGCCGCGATCCTCACCGGTTTGATCGAAGACTTCGGTGTCGTTGGTCTGCATGTCGCCCGCGAACATCCCGGTGAAAGTTTTGCGCGCATTTGTCGCCGCGCACTGCCCAGTGTGACCTGGTCGGCCGTCAGCATCGCCGGCATCTTTGCCATGCTGGGTCTCAGCCAGCTTCCAGGCGTCGCGCAGCTTGGCATCTTGTCCGCACTCGGCGTGTTGATCGGTGCCGCAGTCATGATCTTTGGCTTTCTGCCGCTGGGCATGGGAGCGGGCAGGTTGGAGGAGCATCACGGCACCACACGCTTCGCCATGAAGATGCAGGGTGTCATGGTCGGACTCGTGTTGATCGCCCTGATCGCTTCCACCGTCATGGTGATATGGAAAGGGCTGCCGCGCATGGACTTTGGTTCCTCGGTGCTGCGCCCGGACAAGAGCGAGGCCTTTGATGTCTTCGAAGACATCGAGAAGCGCATGATGAACGCCAGCGCCGAACCCGGCCGCAACGTGCCTCTCATCTTTGCCGCCAAAGACGCGACGGCTCTCCGTGAAAGCATCCTCGCTTCACAGAAGCTTCTGAAGAGCGATGAAGTCGAAGCAAGCATGCTGCCGCTCGCGCTGGTTCCCGACGCCGGGGCGCAGAAGGCCAATCTTCACGTGCTTCAATCTCTTGCGACTCGCGAAGACGCGCTGAGAAAGGCCATTGATGCCGCCGGATTCACCGACGTCGCCTTCGCCCTCACCCAAAACATCTTCAAGCAGTGGCGTGAGTGGACCGCTGCTCCATCCGCGCTGCCGCTCTGGCCCAAACCCCTCGTGCTCGAGAACCTCGGCGGCATTGTTTCGCAGCATGCGGAACACGGTTTGCTGGCGCTCGGCTCCGTGCGCCTCGCGCAAGGTCGCACACTGGAGAATGCCGCCGTGCTTCACGAGGTGGAACAGATTCCCGGCGCGCATCCGGCCGGCTGGGCCTTTCTGCGCACCTCGCTGGAGCCGCTCTTGAAACGTGAGATCCTGCACGTTTGTGTTCCCACGGCCGGCATCGCCCTCGTTCTGTTCTTTCTCGTGTTTCACGGCTGGCGCGAGCGGGTGTTCGCCTTCCTCATCCTCGCCGCAAGCGGTTGGATCCTTCTCGGTGGCATGACCGCCTGCGGCTTGACGTGGAACCTGATGAGCGTCGGCGCGGTGCCGCTCTGCCTTGGCCTGGGCCTCGATTTCACCATTCATATGATGCATACCTTGCGCGAGCCGGGCGCCACACGGGAAAGCGCCGCCTCGCTCGGCCGTTCGCTGGCCTATTGCGGTCTCAGCACTGGCCTGGCCTTCGGCGCTCTTGCCGTTGGCAGCAATCGCGGCCTCATCACCCTCGGGATGACCGCCATGATCGGGGTGCTGACGGTGCTCATCACCGCAGCGTTTGCCCTGCCATGGATCTGGTTTCGCAGAAAAAAATGAAGGCTCAAATCCGGAGTTTCAATCCCAGGGCAGCCCACGCGGCCTGCGCGGCCGCCTCCAGAGCTTGTTGGCCGCCATGCCTGCCACGGCAACGAGGAACAGGATGAAACCAAACAGGACCTCGACGGTCCAAATGCCGCTCGACGAACCCACGAGCCCTGAGAAAAACTTTCCCATGGCGAAAACAACCTCCAAAACGGCGGAGAACATCCGAATGAGCGTTTCCATGGCGCAAGACTCGGATGGGACGGCACCCGACTCAAAACCTTCGCCGTGACGATTCACTCACTGACTTTTCGGTAACATAGAACCACAGCCCCGGCCTACCCCCTGAATTTTCGCTGGCGCAACCTCCCCGACCGGCTACTATCCGCGCACTCTCGATTGAGATGGTGGCCGTAGTTCAACGGTAGAGCCCCAGATTGTGATTCTGGTTGTTGCGGGTTCGAATCCCGTCGGTCACCCCACTTTTTAATAGAGTGCGGCCGGACTTCCGGCTAAAACAGGCAGACATGCAAACGCTGGAGCAAGTCATCGGCCACACCTTTCGCGACCCCGCTCTGCTTCAGCTCGCGCTCACGCACGGCAGCATCGGCTATGAATCGCAGCGCGCCCAGGCCGACAACCAGCGTCTCGAATTCCTCGGTGACGCCGTGCTGCAGCTCTCCCTGTCCCATCTGCTCTTCCAAAGACTTCCGCAGGCTGACGAGGGGGTGCTGACCCAGGCCCGCGCCCAGCTCGTCTCCACCAAGGCCCTCGCCCGCATCGCCCGGCGCATCGATCTCGGCGGCCATCTGCGCATGGGACGTGGCGAGGAGGCCAACGGGGGCCGTGACCGCGAATCCACACTCGCCGACGCATTGGAAGCCGTGGCCGGAGCCATCTATCTCGATGCGGGCAGTGCCGCCGCCCAGCAATTCTCCTCCCGCCTGTTCGCTGAAGATCTCGAAGCTCTGAACCGCGGCCCGCTGGACAACAATCCCAAGGGTCAGCTTCAGGAACTCATCCAGTCGGTGGGAACCGAACCTCCTCTCTATGAGATCGTTGGTGCCGAGGGACCCGACCACGCCAAGAACTTCATCGCCGCTGTGTCCTGGCAGGGAACTCAGCTCGGACAAGGCAGCGGTCGCAGTAAAAAAGAGGCCGAAGTCCAGGCGGCGGAGACCGCGCTCGCCAACACCGCTCTGCGGGAACTTCTGCGAACAACCCGTGAACTGCCGGTCCAACAACCCGGTCAAGGATGAGAGCAAGCGTGAACAATCCAAGTTGTTCCCGCTGACTCACAATTTCTACCGGATCGGTTCACAGCCTGCGTGACCGTGGAACCCTTTTGTTTGCTGAGCGGAACGCGGTTGTTGGGGTTGTTCGCACTCCTTACGGATATGAATGTTCAGGCAACCAAGTTCATCCCAATCATAAGAGCTGCGAACAACTGCCGATGAACCCCTTCTTTGAGACGTTGTCACTTCAACGGCCAGAACATCGGTACCATGGTGAGGATGATGATCAGGGCGATGAGGGTCAGGCCGCTGCCGACTTTGAGGAAGTCGCTGAAACGGTACTTGCCGGGGCCATAGACGAGGATGCAACTGGGCTCGAAGGGCGTCAGCACGGAGACAGAGGCGCTGAGCATGACGCCGATGGCAAAGGAGCGTGCGTTGGCACCCATGGTGACCGCTGACTGCATGGCCACGGGCAAAACAACGAGCGCTGCTGCGGCATTCGACATCGGCTGGGTGAGGATGACGGTGAGAAGGCAGAATCCGGCGAAGACGGCGAAAACGCCCATGGGCTGCATGGTGGAGGTGATCGCATTGGCGACGAGTATCGCCGCACCGGAACTTTTCATCGCCTCCCCAA
>DAORHS010000044.1:10273-12602 GCA_035438165.1 Prosthecobacter sp. | reverse complement strand
AGAACAGCGCGAGGGCGAGGATGATTTCGAACAGGGCGAAACCAGACGCATGGGGGGCTGTGCGGGTGTGTTTCATCCTTTGACCTGAATGGATTTGCGTTTGGCACACGCGGTGAGCGGATCGAAGCCGATCTCGATCTGTCCCGCCGGGCTGTTGAGGCGCACCTCGATGGGTTCACAGATGCCGGTGGGGCTGAATTCCCAGAACTCACCACGCTTTGGCTTGCGAAACTCCCCTTCCCCGACACGGCGCACCTGCAGCATGCCACTGAACTCCTCGCCCGCACCAAACGCTCCGGCGGAAAGCTCCATGCGCACCGTCTGCTGCCGGTCGAGCGCCTTCAGCAGATTCTGCCGTGCCGTCGTCTCAATGACGGCCGCCGCACGACGCAGCGTGTCCTCCGCACGCACGCCGGAGATGCTGACAACAGCGATGCCGATGATCAACAGCGTCAGCGACATGGCGACGATGATCTCCAGCAGGGTGAAGCCCGCTGCGCGGGAATGACGAATGGCGAATGACGAATGACGAGCCGAGCGAAGCGAATCAACGCCGCGCTGAGCAAACAGCGTGGCAGGCGCATGATTCGTGATGGTTCTGCAATTCGTCATTCGGATTTCGTCATTCGTCATTGCGGCAAAGCCGCTCAATTGTCCCAGCTGCCGATGTCGTCGGCGTTTTCGGCGATGCCGTCCGGCCCTGCGGAATAGACATCGAAGCCGGTTTTGTCTTTGATGCCAGGACGACGGTAGTGGTAGGGGTTGCCCCAGGGATCGATGGGCAGCTTCTTGAGCTTCGGGCTCCAGCTTTGCGGTGCCGGGCGGCTGCTGGGTTTTTCCACGAGAGCGGAGAGCCCCTGTTCCGTGGTGGGCAGGAACATGTTGTCCACCTCATAGGCACGCAGCGCCGAAGTGATGCTGCTGATGTTGCCCTTGGTGGTGGTCTTTTTGCCGCCTTCCAGGACACCGCCGAAATTGACGATGGCTGCGCCCACAAGCAGGGCAACGATGGCGAGCACGAGGATCATCTCGACGAGGGTGAAACCGGACGTCGGGAGGCGATGTGGGTGTCGGGTGTGTTTCATGGTGGTGGGTGAAAGGCGAGGCGGCTATTTGTTGATGCTGGAAATCGTCTGGAAGATCGTGGTCATCATCAGGTAGGCCATGAGGCCGACCATGGCGGCCATGAGGCAGACGATCATGGGCTGAATGAGCGCGGCGAGGGTGTCGATCTTCTTGCTGAGTTCGCGGTCGAAGCGCTCGGCGGCGCGTTCGAGTGCCGCAGGCATGTCGCCGGTCTGCTCGCCGACGTTCACCATGTCGATGAGCAGCGGCGGGAACTGCGCGCAGCGGTCGAGCGCACGGGAGAGCGCGACGCCTTCACCGACGTTGCGCATGACGCTCTCGAACTCCTGCCGCAGGTAGGGATTGTCGATGGCCTGATGCGTGAGCTGCATGGCCTGCACCATGGTGAGGCCGTTGCCGAGCAGGTTGGCCATCGTTTCGAGGAACTGAACGTAGAACCGTGCGCGGAAGATGTTGCCGAAGAGCGGGATGCGCAGTTTGAAGCGCGCCCATGGAATGGCGGACTCGGGACGTGCGAGCCAGGCTTTACCAAGAATGTAGGAGGCGATGCCGCCGAGAATGAGCATCCACCAGGTCGCTTTGAAGGTGTCACTGATCTTCAGGATGATCTGAGCGGCCATAGGAAGCGAACCACCGGTCGAATCCAGCATCTCGGTGAGTTTCGGGATGAGATAGACGACGAACAGCAGCGTGACACTGACCGCGGCGACGATCAGAAACGCCGGATAGAGCAGTGCGGAGAGGACTTTGGACTTCAGTGCCTGCAGGGCTCGCATGTACTGCGCCTGACGCTTGAGCATGGTGCTCAGCGAGCCGCTGGCCTCGCCTGCGGAAACGAGTGCGCAGAAGAGTTTGCCAAAGCTGGGGCTCGTGGTGGCGATTGCTTTGGAGAAGGCCATGCCATCACGCACCTTGCCACGAAGCACGGTGGCGAGCGTCTTGATGCCGGAGAGTTCACGACGCCGCTCCATCGTGGCGAGCGCGGGCTCAAGCTGAATGCCGGCGCCGACGAGATCGGCGAGTTCTTCGACGAAGAGAACGACCTGCGGGAGTTTGAGTTTGATGGGGCCTCCGGAGATTGCTTCGGTGGACGATGCGTTTTGCTTCGCCTTCGCAGCAGCCCTGGCAGGAGACTTCGCATCACCGGCCACTTCGAGTTTGATCGGCTGGATCTTCTTCTTCCCCAGCAACGCAAACGCCTCGCTGCGATCCGACGCCGCCAGTTCGCCGGTGATGAGACCGG
>DAORHS010000044.1:0-10173 GCA_035438165.1 Prosthecobacter sp. | reverse complement strand
AACGCAAACGCCTCGCTGCGATCCGACGCCGCCAGTTCGCCGGTGATGAGACCGGAAGGGCCGTGAGCGCTGTAAACGAAGGTGGGCATGAGGAGAATGACGAATGCTTAGGCAGCGAGGCGGGTTGAGAGCGGCATCTGGGTTGTCTGCGGTGCGTGATTGCGATCACTGGCGGCGGTGACGCTGAGGACTTCCTCGATGGTGGTTTCGCCGCTGAGCACTTTTTGGAAGCCGTAACCGCGCATCGGGATGTAGCCGTCCTTGATCGCCTGCTTGTGAAACTCGGCGGGATGCGCGCGGCTGTTGATGAGATGCTGGAGGGCGTGCGTGACGAGGCAGACTTCGTAGATCGAGAGCCGTCCCTGAAAACCGCTCCCACGGCAGGCCTCGCAGCCGACCCCGCGCATGATCTGACCCGGCAGATGGGACGGGAAGCCGATGGACTTCAAATAGCTCTCCTCCACCTGCGTGGGCGTTTTGCACAGCGGGCAGAGTTTGCGCACGAGTCTCTGGGCGAAGAAGGCGCGCACGGCGCTGGAGACGAGGAAGGGCTCGACACCCATGTCGATGAGACGCGTGATGCCGCCGATGGCGTCGTTCGTGTGCAGCGTGCTGAAAACGAGATGCCCCGTCAGTGCCGCACGCACGGCGATCTCGGTGGTTTCCAGGTCGCGCATTTCTCCGATCATCACGACGTTCGGATCGCCACGCAGAATGCTGCGCAATCCCGCACCGAAGGTGAGGCCGATCTCGGGCTTCACGGCGATCTGTACGATGCCCGGCATCTTGTATTCGACCGGATCTTCGATGGTGACGATGCGGCGATGCGTCTGATTGAGATCGGTGAGGAAGGCGTAGAGCGTCGTCGATTTGCCACTGCCAGTCGGTCCGGTGATGAGAATGATGCCGTTGGGCAGCTTCAGCAGTTCATCAACGACCGGACGAATGTTGTCCGTGAGGCCGAGGCGGTTCACGGTGACCTGCTGCTGCGCTAGAAGACGCAGGCTGATGCTTTCGCCTTCGACACTCGGAATCGTGGCGACACGCACGTCGATGGCGAGGCCGTCGAGTTCGAGATTGATGCGTCCGTCCTGTGGCAGGCGTTTTTCAGCGATGTCGAGACGCGCCATGATCTTCAGACGCGCGATGACGGAAGCCTGGAGCGATTTGATGTTCTCCGGCACGGCGAGTTCTTCGAGTCGGCCGTCGATGCGGTAGCGAATGCGCAGGCGGTCCTGCTGCGGCTCGACGTGAATGTCCGTGGCGCGCTGTTCGAGGCCACGGCGGATGATTTGATTCACGAAGCGCACCACTGAGGCTTCTTCGTCCTCGGGTTCGTCGAGCACGGTGACTTCATCACGCAGATCTTCAGCGCCCCAGTCGGCCCGGCCGCGCAGGATTTTTTCAAACGTGTCCGCTCCGAGTCCGTAGAGCTTCTGCAAACCTTCCACGATGCGCGTGCGCTGTCCCACATGCCAGACGACCGGCATCGCGAGGCTGGCGGCCACACGCTGATGCGCGACGAGGCTCAGCGGATCAAACGTGGCAACGTGCAGCGTGCGTGCGACCTCGTCTCCCTCTTCACTCTTCGTTTCTTCGGTGAAAACCGGCAGCAGGCGATGACGCAGCGCGATCTCCGCCGGCAGCAGGCGGCGCAGCCCCTGCTCGGTCGGCTGCTCTTCATCCTTCGGCTCCCACCAGGGCAGACCGAGTGTTTTCGCCAGCGCCGTCAGGAAATCGCGCTCACGCACGCCTTCGCAGTCGAGCACTGCATCGACAAAGGAGGTCTGGTTGAAGCACGCTTCCTCGACCGCCTGCCGCACGGCAGGAAGATCAGCGCAGCCCGAGTCTGCGAGGATTTGGTCAATGAGTGGAAGCATGGGCTCTGAGAGGCCTAAATTCGGCCTTATAATACCGTATAATTATGGTTTTTCACAGAAATGGCAAGTTTTTAATACTTCCAAACCATTTGGAGAGCCGAAAAGTTGACGCATTCCCTGCCTGCACGGTCCTCTTCCAGGCTATTCAGCCCCCGCGGATGAACGCCTACTTGGCCGCGTTGATCTGCGCCACCATGGCCTCCAGCGCCCCGTTTTTGATGGTGATCACGC
This sequence comes from Prosthecobacter sp., assembly GCA_035438165.1. Taxonomy (GTDB): domain Bacteria; phylum Verrucomicrobiota; class Verrucomicrobiia; order Verrucomicrobiales; family Verrucomicrobiaceae; genus Prosthecobacter. The sequence continues at coordinate 8,062 of DAORHS010000044.1, read as the reverse complement.
CCTTGGGATCGATCAAGTACAGCGTCGGGAAGTTGCGCAGGTTGTAGAGCGAGGTGTTGGGACCGCTGCTGGTGTTGTCGAGCACGTTCCGGAAGCTGACCTGATAGTCCGCGAGCGCCTTTTTCGCCTCGGTCTCGATGTCGGTGTTCACGCCGATCACGACGGCATTTTCGTCTTTGAGCGTGGCCGCCGCCTGATTCATGAGGGGCAATATCCCGTGGCAGGCATGGCACCAGCCGCCCCAGAAGATGACGATGACATATTTGCCCCGGTAGTCGCTGAGCTTGAAGTCCACCCCGTCGGCGTCCTTGCCCTCGATCTCCGGCGCTTCGCAGCCGACTTGGAGATTCGTCATTTCAAACAGCATCTTGGCCGCAAAGTCCGAGAGCTTGAAGCCCTGGATCGTCACATCCGCGAAGTCGCTGCTGAGCTGCTGGAAGCACTCGAGCGCCTTGTCCTTCGAAGCTGCGGCGGAGACACGGTCGGCCGAGGCGTCGAAGTTTTTGAAATGCACGGCACCGAGGGCATACAACGCCGCAGCACGCTCCTCGCGGTTCGTGTTCTTCTCGATCACCGCTTTCAGCACCGGTTCGGCGGGCAAGCCGTGGTATTCGAGCTGCTTCACGGCCTCAGCGATCCCCTTGCGGTCAGCGAAGGTGCTGCCGAGCATTTTGAGCGCCTCCTGCCCCTCTGAAAAACTCGCGGCTCCCATCACCAGCCAGTTCACCCCTTTCACCACGTCCGGCTGATCGAGATTCGACTGCACCAGCGCCATCATCTTCGTCGCATAGGGACCGGCACTCGGAATGCTGGCGCGATACTTGTTTTTCTCCTCCTCGGTGGCCGCGGCGATGAGCTTCTGGGTGTTGGCACGAACGGAGTTTTCGTACTCGTCGATGATCGCACGGATCTCCGTGGCGAGCGGCGATGCCGGTGTCTGGGCAATCAGGGAAGCAGCAGCAAAAATCAGGAAGATGAATGATCTCATGGCAAATCAGCAAACAGAACGACGCGAACGGAACCCAAGCAGCGGAATGGCCGCCACAAGACAGAGCAGCAGTCCACCCGGCTCGGGAACCATCATGAACGACGAATAGACGTTGTCATAGAAGATCACGGGAGCGCCATAGTCTTCGGTATGCGCATTGAGCGTGAAGGTTTGCGCCACCAGACCGGTGTCGGGTGCTTCCACGCGATACACCACGCCGTCCGTGAGTCCGGTGAGTGCAATGTTAAAGCCTCCTGCGCTATTGCTGAACCCGCTCGCGACGAGGATGCCGGTGGCGTCGTTGTAAACGTTGATCGTCGCCCCAGCGAGCCCCTCGCCCGGCGTGTAAAAGAGATCTGCGGCAATCGTGTCCTGATACACCGAACCGGTCAGGATCGCGTCCGCGAAATACGTCGAACCGTCAAAGCGGAACTCCGTCGCGAAGTGCTGAGTCACCACATAGGGCCCGACGGCCGCCACGTTGCTCCCGGGAATCGCGATGTCTTGAAAGCCAATGCCGATTTCCTTGATGAGCGAATGGATCAGCACGTCGCGATGCCCTGCGGGGTTTTGAATGCCGTTGCCGTAACCTGCGGTGGCTCCATTGCCGTCACCCCAGTCGATGACAAAACCCCCGTGGCCATGAATGACCGACTCCGTGCTGGCAAAAAGATTTTCCCCGACCTCCAGCCAGTTCGCGCTGTAGCCACCGTTTTCGATGCGCTGATCGATGCTGAAACCATCAAGCGTGTGCGATTGCTGGTCCGAGGTCACCATGAGATTGGAATAGTCGGTGGCGGAGGCGTTCAAGGCGCTGCTCCAGGCCACCGGTGGTGCAACCGCAAGACTGGAAAACTGCGCGGCCAGATCTGCGGCGCTGGTACCAAAAAAATTCAGCGCATAAGCGATGCTGGGATCATCTGACTTGGGTGACCCCCACACGCCGGGAGAGGAGAAATTGGCCAGCTTCTCCAGTTCCGCCTGCGGATCCGTCCGGAAGCGGTTTGTCAGTTCGAGCCAGTACTGCTGCTCCGCCGTGGGATCGGCTCCGATTGCCCTCCCCAACGTCAGCAGGACCGTGCACAGCATGCCGAAGCGTCCACGTTTCGGGCGAAACACGGGAACGGATGGCAAGGGTGACTCAGCACAGCGCATAACTAATAATTTATGGTAATTATATAACAATGCCAAGACTGTTTCATGCCAGCCCCTCGCGAAAGCACATTCGCTTTGCGTCACAAAGTTTCGCTTGCACCATTCACTTTGGCGCGCAAAGTAACTCCCATGAGCACGACTGAAGCCGCCCTGGAGAACCTCCGCATCATCCGTTCCCTCATGGAAAAAGCGCACATCTATCGTGCGGTTTCTGCTCCTGCGGCGCTTACTGGCGGAATCCTGGCGCTCGTCGCCTCCGCGTGGCCCGTGCAGCATGCCTTGGCGAATCAGGGGGAAGCCGTGATGTGCGAAACGTGTTTCCTGAGCCTCTGGCTCATCATTCTCGGCATTGCTTCGGTCTTGAACGTGGTGCTGCTCGCGAAAGAAGCGGCGCGTCGCAGCCAGCCCTTCGTTTCCGAAGGCATGCGCATGGCTCTGCGAGCGTTTGCACCGCCGATGCTCGTCGGCGGCGTGGTCGGCATCGGTTTGATCGTCTTCCTGCATAACCTCACGCTTGCTGCCTTGATCTGGGCGCTGTGCTACGGGCTCGCGCTGCTGAGCACGGCCAGCTTTTCACCCCGCTCCCTCGTCCGCCTCGGCTGGTCGTTTGTGATCGTCGGCCTGCTGACCTTCCTGGCCTGGGTCGCGAACAGCGATGTGCGCCTCCTTTCCAGCGATCTCGGCCCCGCATCGCTCGCCATGGGCCTCACCTTCGGCCTGCTGCATGTCATTTATGCCCTGGCTGTCTTCTTCAGCCCCAAACCCACGGAGGTGTCGCCGAAATGATCGACTTCGATCAAATCGACAAGCTCATCCACGAAAAGGGCCGCCTCTCCATCATGACGCTGCTCTCCACACGCGGCGAGTGGGCCTTCCAGGATCTCAAAACGGAACTCGGCATGAGCGACGGCAATCTCATCTCACACCTCCGCACCCTCGGCACCGCCGGCTACCTCAAAGAAAACCGCGACGACTCCGGCACCCGCCCACGCACCAGTTACGAGATCACCCCCGCCGGCCGCAAGGCCTTCAAAGACTACGTCGAGATCCTCGGCGAGATCGTCAAAGCCGCCCAGCAAACCTGAAACCGCTTCTTTTTGCCCTTTCACTTTGTCACACAAAGCCAACAACACCATGAACATCATCCTCGCTCAACATCACGGCATGTGCTTCGGCGTCCGCGACGCCCTGCGCACCACCCACTCGGCGGCGCAACACGCTCCGCTCACTGTCCTCGGTCAGCTCGTTCACAATCCGCTCGTTGATCGTCATCTCGCCGCCGTCGGCGCACAACGCGGCGATCTCGATGACTTGAACAGCTCATCGACACAACAAGTCGCCATCACCGCCCACGGCGCATCTGACAAACATCGTCACGCATGGCAAAGCGCCGGTCACACCGTCATCGACACCACCTGCCCTCTCGTCAAAAAAGCGCATCATGCCCTCGCCACACTCGTGAGCGACGGCTACCAGCCCGTCGTCATCGGTCAAAGCCAGCACGTCGAAGTGCGCGGCCTCATCGGCGACTTTCCGCAGGCCGTCGTCGTTCTTGATGAGTGCGACCTCGTGCAAATTCCTGCGCACCCAAAGCTCGGCATCGTCTCGCAGACCACGCATCCTGTCGAAATCGCGCTGCGTCTCGTCGATGCCATCAAACGTCTGCATCGCACTTCCGAAGTGCGTTTCATCGACACCATCTGTCATCCAACGAAACAACGGCAGACCGCGATGGATGATCTGATCCGCGACTGCGACCACATTGTTGTCATTGGCGGCCGCAACAGCAACAACACACGCCAGCTCGCGCAAAAAGCCGCCGCCTGCGGCCTGCGCACGCTGCAAATCGAACGCGCCGAAGAGCTCGATCCCGCGTGGTTCCGCGATGCCCGCAATGTCGGCGTCACCGCCGGCACCTCCACGCTCGATGAAACCGTCGATGCCGTCATGCAGCGCCTCCGCCAGATCGCCGCCGAACTGCGCAGCACACCCGCCCACGAATTCCTCCGCTCCATGCTCCAGGCCGCCTGATCAACCGAGAACAGAGAACCAAAACACACCATGAACACGCAACATTGGATCAACCACTTCGAAGCCAACACCCGCCTCAATCGCGAACTCCAGCTCCCCGAAACTCCCTGCGAACTTCCGGATCATACTCGCGAAGCCCTCGCCCGCTCCATCGCCATCTTTCAGCTCGGCGAAAGCGGCGGCGGCACGCGTCTGCGCCGCTACACCCGCAGCATCGCTTCCTTGGAAAATCTGAAGGGCTATCAGCGTGCCGTGGATCTCTTCATCGCCGAAGAGCAGAGCCACGCCGCACTCCTCGCACGAACCGTCATGCATCTGCGCGGCACCTTGCTGAAAAAACAATGGACCAACTCCATCTTCCGCTGGATGCGCGATCTCGTGAACCTCGAGTTCAACATCCAGGTGCTCCTCACCGCCGAACTCATCGCCGAAGTCTATTTCGGCCTGCTCTCCCTGCGTTGCAGCGATCCCGTCGTCCAAACTGTCGCCAAAAAACTCCTGCGCGACGAAATGGGCCACCTCTCCTTCCAGCGCGATTTCTTGTTCGAGCGGCTGAGAACACTCACACCCGCCACACAACGCCTCTGGCGCTGGCAATTCCAAGTCATCCACCTCGCCACCGCCGCAGTCGTCTCCTGGGACCATCGCGACTGCTTGCGCAGCCTGAACATCACCCCCGCCGACTTTCGCTCACGAGCGATTCGCTGCTGGGCAAACTTTCAGTCGCGCCTCGAACGCCGTCTGAACGAATCCGAATCTCACGCTCGCCACGAACCCGCATCCACGCCGGGATACAGCCGCTCCAGCAGCGCCACCATGCAGTCGCCAGTCAGTTGATTGGCCTGACGGGAGAGCACGGCGGGCTGAGTGTCCTTTTGCACGCCGGATTTCCACAGATGATCCAGGGCATCCGCATGCAGATCGGTCACGTCGTCCACCACCTCGCGCCAATGCTGCGGCTGTTCGCTTTCCTTCCACTCGCCACGCCCCCGTCCAAAATGGCAGATGGCGAGATAGGTGAGAAAGGCGAGCTTCACCTGCTCACGAAAATGCTCGCGCGACCAGCGCAGGCGCTGATCGCTGCCACGCACGAGATTGTAGCTGCGAATGAGCGCGTAGGCTCCGATGCCCGAGGCGATGCCGCCCAGCAACGCACCACCGCCGAAGGTCATGCCGCCGAGTTTGAGATCGGCGATGAGCCCGCCCATCGCACCACCGGCGAAACTCCCGAGCACGCCCCAGATGTTTTCGGAAACGGCCTGCGGCAGATGAAACTGGTCACGTGTCACCTGGTTCAGCTCGTGTTCCGCCTGGCCCTTCAGGCCATGCGCCTCGATGAGGTTGTTCGTCGTCTGCTCGATGCGATCCGCGAGCTGCGTGGCGAGTTTTTGACGCGCATCGTTGTACTCGCGGTTCAGCTCATCGCGCTGCCAGCCCACGCGCTCCAGCAGCGTCTCGCTGCGCACGTCCACGCCGTCAAACAGCGCGGCGGTGAGCTGTTCGGAGATCAGTCGCACGGAGGTTTGAAACACACTCACGTTTCGCTGCGCCCAGGCACGCTGGATCTGCATGAAGGTCGGGATTTTTGATCCTCCCATCAGCGGAGCCAGCGATTCCATGAGCTTGTCCTCCTGCACCCAGCAGCGGGCAAAAGCATCGAGCGTCAGCACATCACGCACGATCTCAAACTGCTTCAAATGCTCCCTCCATGAATCCAGTTCCGCCGCTTCCAGCTCGGAGCTTCCCGCGATGCCGGTTTGATTCAGCAGCACCACCACCGGCTTCTCCACCCAGCTGAGGATCTCCATCTCCGGCCCGATGTAACTGGCCGCCTCGGGCGGTTCCGCGGCATTCACGAGGTACAGCACCACGTCCGCCTCATCGCGCACATTTTTCAAAGCCTGCTGGCTGCACCACAGCGGCCGGTCGGTGATGCGATCCCAAGTCTGGGACAAAAACCACAGCACCGGGCTGCTCTCACGCTTCAGGCGCTTCATCAGCCGCGCGCTGTCGCCAAACCCGGGCGTATCCCACAGCCGCAGCATGAAACCGCCCGTCTCCAGCAGCGTGTGCGATTCATTGAAGAGCGTCACATGCGGCGCATCACGCACCTCGCCCACGTCCTGGCGCAGCAGCGTGCGCGCGAGCGTCGTCTTGCCCGCGTTCGTGTGGGAGATGAGACTCAGCGTGACGATGTCGGACGCGTCACGCACCATCAACTCCGCCCCCTGCTTGTCGGGAGGGCTGGCGGCTTTGGTTCTGGAGAAAAGTGCGGGCACGAGAGACAAAAACTTCAGGAACATTACGACACCGGGGGCTTTGCGCGTGCGGATTCTTTGCGCACGGCCACAATCACCTCGGACGCGAGACCTTCGACCATCTGCGACCACAACTGCTCGCGTCCGGCGATTTTTTCCGGCGACCAGCGTCCCGCGAGGCTCGTGCCATCGAGCAGCACGATCAATTCCGGCTCCGCATGCTTTGTGAGCAGACGCTGTCGCACATCGGACACGAGACGCCGCTGCACCTCGGCCTCCGGCGTGGTGGCCATGCTGAAAAGCACCACCACATTCGCCGACACCGGCTGCCACTCGGCGGCAAACTCATCCTCCTCGCCCGCCGGAACGCGCACATTTTCCGCACGCGCCATGCCGCCGAAGCGCTCGCGCACGCCGCGGTCCCACACCTCGCGGTGCATCGGCGTCGGCTCCATCGCATGCACCAGCACCTGAATGCGTTCATTGCCGCCCTCCACCGCCCGCAGCAGATTGCGCAGGTAGCCGCCCCAGTTCAGCGCACGCGCCGGTTTGGAAATCGCCCGCCGGCAGCGCGCCAGAGAAATGCCCGCCAGCAGGAGACGCGGCACCACGATCAGCACCAGCAGCGTCCCCGCATACAGATGAATCCACGGCAGCGCCGGGGCCGGTGCGGCCGCCTTGCCTGCGGTGCGGTGCATGCCCGGGATCTGATCCAGTGGCACGGGTGTGCGCAGCACCTTGGACGCCGGCTTGAACAAGGTTTCAAAAAAAGCCGTCGCGCTGTCTTCACCCAGCAGCGTGCTTTCCCAGACGGCGCGGTACTCGTGCGACCAGCCCCGCGCATAGAGCGCCGCCGCACCACCGATCGCCAGCAGCGCCGCCGCCACGTGCAGCCACATGCGCAGCCGCATCTGCAGGCGCCGCCAGGCCAGCGGCCACGCGAGTTCTTCAAAACGACTGCGCACCGTCTCCGCGGCACCGCTTTCGACTTCCTTCGTCGCCTTGCCGACACGCGAGATGCCATGCGCGAGAAATTCCGCCATCCAGCCGCCACGTCCCGCCAGCGAGGACGAAGGCGTCAGCTCGCACAGCAGGCCCAGCACGATCACCACCGCATTCCAGGCCAGCAGGCCCACCAGCGGCAGCGCCAGCAGGTTGAACTCGCTCGACTGCCCCAAATCCGTGAACCCGTAGCCCGTGATCATCGCCAGCACCCAGCCGATGAGCGCCCAGGACCAGCGGCCCTGCGGCACGCGCAGCAGTGTCAGCACACGGATCAACTCACCGCGCCAGCCCACCGCCTCGCGCTCCAGCCATTCGGCCCGTTTGTCCAGAAAGGACTCGGAGCGCTCGTCCAGTACGTCGCCCGTGATCTCTTCGGACGCCAGTCCGGCCCGTGTGTGCGCCGTGGCCTCGCGCCGACGCTCCGCATTGACGTAAACGCCATCGGTGTCGCTCTCTTCGAGTGCGCGCCATTTCAGCACGCGCTGCCAGTCATTCCAATCCATGCGGGGGGTGATTTTCGGCACACTAAACGCGGCTTCCGGTCGATGCCAATCCATCATCTGCCGAAACTCACGGCGCTGGCGGATGCAATCCCTCGCGCAGCAGCAGACGGCGCAGATTCACC
>DAORHS010000043.1:0-12623 GCA_035438165.1 Prosthecobacter sp. | reverse complement strand
GCCTGGCAGCCGGTGTGCCGCAGCTCATCATGCACATGGCGCACGACCAGCCGGACAACGCGGACCGTTTGGAACGGCTTGGCGCCGGAATCGGGCTCAGCGTGCGCCAGTTCACAGCAGATCGAGTGACGCTGGAACTCACTCGCCTGCTTGGAGGCGCCGCAGCCTCTGATGCGGCGGCAAAATGCGCGAAAACACTGTCAGAATCGCGTGACGTGGGCGCCTTGATGCGCTGGATTGAAGCACGAGTGAAACCACGCCTCCCCACCTCATGAGTCATGTGCTGCTGCTGCCTTACGGAACCGCAGGAAGCATCTACCCGTTTGTCTGGCTGGGAAGGTTGCTGAGACGCGCGGGCCATCGTGTGACGCTGGTGACGGCAACCAGATATGCCGGGACCGCGACCGGCGCGGGGCTCGAGTTCGCACCGGTCGAGGGTGATGAACTGGAACAAATGCTGAGCAATCCAAAGATGTGGCGGGGCAATGCAGGCTCCCAGTTGTCCTATCGTCATTCGAGCCGCTCCACCGAAGGGTATGTACAGGCGGTGGAGAGGTTGATCGCGAACGGCAACACGGTGGATCTCATGCTGGCGCCGATGATCTGCTTCGGCGCGCGGCTGCTGCGTGAAAAGCTGCGGATCCCGCTCGTGACGGTGCATCTCTACCCGATGATGTTTGTGAGCGCGCATGAGCCGCCGCTGGCGCTTCCAGGATTCCGCCTGTTGCGCAGGCTGCCACTGATCGTGCGCAAAGCCGTGCTCGCGTTTCCGAATCCGCTCGATTTTTTCGCCCTCCCTGCCGTGCGTGCCGCCTGCGCCCGGCACGGTGTGCGCAAGCCCTGGAGCCTGTGGAAGCAGTGGTGGCACTCCCCCGACGGGGTGCTGGCGCTCTTTCCCGAATGGTTTGCCAAACCGCAGCCGGACTGGCCGCACAACCTGCTGCAGTGGGACTTCCCGCTCGAGGACATGGCGGCGGAAGAGCCGCTTTCACCGGAACTGGATGCTTTTCTCAAGGCGGGCGAGCCGCCGGTTCTGTTCACGCCAGGGACCGGCCACGTTCACGCCCATGGTTTTTTTGAAATCGCCGCCGGCCTCGTTCGACAACTCGGCTGCCGCGCCGTGTTCCTGACACGCATGCCGGAACAGGTTCCCACCAGCCTCCCTCCAACGATCTTTGTGGAATCTTATGCGCCGTTCAGCCAGCTGCTGCCGCGCGCCCGGGTGTTCGTGCATCACGGCGGCATCGGCACGGTGGCCCAGTGTCTGGCTGCGGGCATTCCACAGCTCGTGGTCGCCATGTCGCTGGATCAGCCGGACAATGCATGCCGCATTGAGCGTCTGGGCGTCGGACTCGGCATGTCCTGGAAACATTTTTCCGTGAAGCATGCCCTGCCTCTGCTGCAACGTTGTCTGACGGATCGCCAGATGCAGGAAACCGCGAAACAACATGCCGTTCAGACCAACACCGTGCGTGACATTGGAGTGCTGGTTGCGTGGCTGGAAGCTGGAACAACCACCATTAGAGGAAAGGAAGAGTCCGTTTGAGCAAGATCGTCCTGCTACCACACGGCACCGCAGGCGACGTGTTGCCCTACATCTGGATGGGGCGGCAGCTCCAGCGGTGTGGTCATCGTGTGACGATGATCTGGGTCGAGTCCTTCCAAGCAGCCGCTGAAGGGGCCGGACTCGATTATGTACCCATGTTGGACGCCGGTTTCGAGGAACTGCTGCGCAATCCCGCGCTGTGGCAGCCGCACAAGGGGTTGCAGGTTGGTTTTGCGTATGCAGGAAACTGCATGGGCAAATATCTCGACGCTTTTGCCACCAGCCTGGCCCGTGACGGCGTTCCAGACATGCTGGTGGCCCCTCACATCAACTTTGCCGCGCGACTTCTGCGCGAAAAGCATGATGTACCACTGATTTCCGTGGTGCTCTATCCGCTGGCCTTCATCAGTGCTTATGAGATTGCCGGCGGCATGCTGGCGGCGCGCTGGCTGAGAATGCTGCCTTTGGTGATGCGTCGCATGATCCTGTCGTCTGTGATGCCTTATGACCATTTTGCCATGCCCCAGGTGCGTCGGCATTGCCTGGAATATGGAGTGAAGCCACCTCGCAATCTCCAGCGGGACTGGTGGCTGTCGCACGATGGGGTGCTGGCGCTGTTTCCAGCGTGGTACGGCAAGCCGCAGCCCGACTGGCCTGCGAACTGCCTGCAATGGGACTTTCCGCTGGAAGACCTATCCGGTGAAAAGCCTCTGCCATCGGAGTTGCTCGCATTTCTGGACAGGGGGGACAAGCCTGTTGTCTTCACGCTCGGCACGGGAAGTCTTCATGCCCGTGCGTTCTTTGAAACTGCCGCGGAGCTTTGCAGCCGTCTTGGCTGCCGTGGCGTCTTTGTGACGCGCGACCCCAGTCAGGCGCCCGCATCCCTGCCTTCGACCATCTGTGTGACCACCTATGCACCCTTCAGCGCCTTGCTGCCACGCGCCCGGGTTTTTGTGCATCACGGCGGCATCGGCACCCTGTCACAGTGTTTCAAGGCAGGCCTGCCTCAGTTCATTGTTTCAATGAACTTCGACCAGCCGGACAACGCCGAACGCCTGGAGCGCTTCAACGCAGGCGTGGGACTAGACATCAGAAAATTCACCGTCGAACGCGCCGCGCCGTTACTGCGGCGCTGCCTTGAGGATGAAGGCATCCGCCGTGGCGCGGCAGCCTGTGCGGAGCGAATGATCCAGAACCGACCGCCAGTGACGCAGCTTGTTGAGTGGCTGGAGGACAGAATGCGACGACCGGCAACAAACCCACCTTCATGAGCCGCATCCTTCTCCTTCCACATGGCACAATCGGCGACGTTCTGCCACTCATCTGGATCGGACGCCAGATGATGCAGCGAGGCCATCAGGCAACCATGATCTGGGTGGACGCCTATGAAAACCAGGCGCGGAAGGCGGGTCTCGATTTCATTTCGTTGCAGGACGAAGGCGAGTTTGAGAAGCTGTCACGCAGTTCCTCGCTCTGGTGTCCGCGCGAAAGCATGCGTCAGGGGCATGCCTTCGCAGACCGCTGCACGAAAAAATACATGGCAGCGGCTCATGAACACATAACACGCCATGGCAAGCCGGACTTGCTGATCGCGCCGATGATCACGTTTGCAGCCCGCCTGCTCCGGGAAGTTCACGGCATGCCATTCATTTCAACCAACCTCCAGCCGGTCACCTTTATCAGCGCGTACGACCTGCCCGCAGGTCTTCCTGCCGTCCGTTGGCTGAGGAAACTGCCGGTGCCGCTCCGCAAGCTTGTACTGGCCGCCGCCTCAGGGGATTTCCAACCCCTCCCAGTGCTGCGGCAGTGCTGCATAGATCACGGCGTGAAACCGCCCAGAAGCCTGCGACGGGACTGGTACCATTCACCTGATGGAGTACTGGCATTGTTTCCTCCCTGGTATGCCAGACCTCAGCCTGACTGGCCCGCCAACACATTTCAGTGGGATTTCCCGCTCGAAGACATGGCTGTGGAAAGGCCGCTTGCTCCCGCGTTACAGGCCTTTCTTGAGTCAGGCCCGCCCCCCGTGGTCTTTTCTCTTGGCAGTGCCACCATACACGTGCGGCAATTCTTCGAAACCGCCATGATACTCACAGCACGGCTTGGCCTCAGGGCTGTGTTCGTGACCGAAGAGCGCCCCTCCATTCCCGCGTCATTGTCCAGTTCGGTGCATGTGACCTCATATGCGGCCTACAGCACCCTGTTGCCCAGGTCTGTTGCTTTTGCCCATCACGGAGGCACGGGCACCATGGCTTCGTGTCTAGCCGTGGGCTGCCCTCAACTGATCACACCTCTGGCTTTCTCCCAACCAGACTCAGCCGAACGAGTTGAGCGTCTCGGCGTCGGTCTCAGACTGGACATCCAAAAGTTCACTCCCTTGGAAGCGGAGCCATTGCTGCGGCGACTTCTTGAGGACACATCGATTCGCCAAAAGTCGCAAAAATGCGCGGAACAGGCAAGACGCCTGCGTGAACAACATCCAATTACAGAGCTTGTTGCCTGGTTGGAAAAACAAATGTCTTGTCGCACCCGGAGCTGACATATGCCCGACACAACACCGCCCGCTTCTGTTGGACTCATCAATGGCCTGCCATCTTGCGCCAGTGAGACTCGTGCCCGTTGAAGCGACCCACCAACTCCACAGCAGCCATGCCATTCTCATTTCGCCCTCTCGACATACCGGAACTAATTCTGATCACCCCTGAGCTGTCAGAAGACGTGCGTGGAGTTTTTAGCGAGACGTTTAAGAGCTCGGTCTTTAAAGAAAACGGGATCGTCGCCGAATTCGTTCAGGACAACTACTCCATATCCAAGAGAGGAGTGGTACGTGGACTGCACTACCAGCTCAATCCCTCCGCCCAAGGCAAACTCATACGGGTCGTGAAAGGTGCCGTCTTCGACGTGGCGGTGGACATTCGCCAAGGCTCCCCGCACTTTGGCAATTGGGTCGGAGTCCACCTGAGTGCCGAGAACCATGACATGCTCTGGGTGCCGCCAGGTTTCGCGCATGGCATGTGCGCCCTGGAAAACGACGCCGAGCTTGTTTACAAGGTCACTGCGGAACACAGTCCTCAGCATGAGCGCGGCATCGTCTGGAACGACCCGGCCATCGGCGTCAAATGGCCTGTTGCACATCCTGTTCTGTCCGCCAAGGACTCCGCCCTGCCGGAGATAAGAAATGCGGAGATGAATTTCTTTTACGAACAGGCAAACTCATGCGGCAATGGCCAGATCTGACATCCGTCCGCACCGCCAGGATGAAGCATCCTTTGCGGCTGCCTGCACAGGTCATCCTTCAGAGAGCCGAACCTCCCACGATACCCGGGTGACAAATCCCCCAAAGAAACACGCAACATGTATAACATACTCAGGGAAAAACTTGAACAAAGGAGCCGACCTGTTGCCGTTGCGGTGATCGGATGCGGCTGGTTTGGATCTGGTTTGATGCGGGAAATCTTCCGCATCAAAGGAATGCGTGTTTCCGCCGCAATCGACATAAATCCGGAACATGCAATCCGTGCATATGGAGAATGCGGCGTGCCTGCGGAGGATGTCGCGCTGGTTAAAAACGTTCGTGAACTGGCCGCGGCAGAAAGGAGCCAAAAACACATCGTTGCCACCGACATCAGGCTGATTAAGAGCCTGGGAGTTACAGACGCGGTGTTTGAAGCAACTGGCTCCATTCTGGCTGGAGCAGAGGCGGCGACAGCCGCCATCGCGGCGGGAATCCATTTTGTGACGGTCAACTCGGAAGCCGATGCCACGATAGGCCTTCGCCTTGCCACTCTTGCCCACGAGAGAGGCATTGTTTACTCCAATTCGGACGGTGATCAGCCAGGCTGCCTGGCCAGATTGATCAACGAGGTTTCGATGATGGGATTCCGACCTCGCGTCGCAGGAAACTGTAAAGGCTTTCTGGACACGCGCCAGACGCCCGCCGGTGCCATCCCCTTCACCCCCCAAGGCCAGTCTCCAACCCATGTTTGTTCTTATGCCGACGGTTCCAAGCAGGCCCTAGAGCTCGCCGTTGTTGCGAATGCGTTTGGCATGCCTCCTTTGAAAAGAGGCATGTTCGGCCCCACAACCACGAAGTCACAACTTGTGAATTCGTTCTGCTCGCTCGTGGACTTTGAATCGCTCAACCATGGCATTGTGGATTATGTGATGGGGATCAATGGCATTGATCAGGGTGCCGGCGTGTTTGTGGTGGCCTCGCGTGAAGGAAGTCATATCGCTTCTGACATGGAATATTTGAAAAAGGGCAAGGGGCCCAATTATCTCTTCTTTCGAGACCACCACCTTTGTTATCTTGAAGCCGCCTCAAGCATCGCCGAAGCGGTTTTATTTTCCGTGCCAACCATGGTGCCGAAAGGACGCTATGCTGATGTGGTGGCAGTGGCCAAAAGAGATATCCCTGCCGGACAAAAACTCGATGGCATCGGTGGCTACGACTGTTATGGACTTATTGAGAAAGCAGATGTCGTGGCAAATGACAGATTATTGCCACTGGGACTTACGGAGTTCGCAACCCTTCGGAAGAAGGTCTCCGCAGGCGAGCTGATCACTCATGAAATGGTGGGATTGGAAGACAATCTGGCGGTGCGACTCAGAAGAGACCTGGAGCAATTGCATCTTGCCTTGTTCTAAAAATCCACACACCATCATGTGCTTCAATTTTTTCGGTTTGAAGGGGCAAATGGCTGATCCAGAACAATCAGCAACACACAACCCCGGCGTGACTTTGGTGGTACGTCCAGCATTTGGCCTGTTGACTTCGTTATCATGGAGCAAACCAGAGTGGCAGACGAATCTGCCGCGTGAGGTTGCGATTCGTCAGGCTTCGCTAGCTTGCGTGACGAGAATGAGGGCCGAGACAAGCTCCTGTCCTAGATTGAAACCCGAATAAAGCGCAAAACGCCCCTGTCATGCGTACCCTTCTGCCGTTTTCCTGTGGTACTTCTGGAAGCACCTGGCCAGGTCGCCAACTAATGGAAAGCGGTCTCCGGGTGGCCCTGTTCACCGCACCAAGACACGAGTCCATCACCAGAAGATCTGGATTGAATTTTGTGACCTCCGGCAATAGTGAACGGGAGCAGATGCTGAAGGATCCCAATCTCTGGAAGCTGGGGCTGAAGAGCGCCTACACCCATGGTGTTCGGACGGTCGGTGACTCTGTGAACGCGGCTGTAGCAGCCATCGCACAACACGGCCACGCCAACCGCCTGCTAGCACCGATGATCCGCTTCGGCGCGCGGCTGCTGCGTGAAAAGCTTCGGATTCCGCTCGTGGCGGTGCATCTTTACCCGATGATGTTTGTGAGCGCGCATGAGCCGCCGCTGGCGCTTCCAGGATTCCGCCTGTTGCGCAGGCTGCCACTGATCGTGCGCAAAGCCGTGCTCGCGTTTCCGAATCCGCTCGATTTTTTCGCCCTCCCTGCCGTGCGTGCCGCCTGCGCCCGGCACGGTGTGCGCAAGCCCTGGAGCCTGTGGAAGCAGTGGTGGCACTCCCCCGACGGGGTGCTGGCGCTCTTTCCCGAATGGTTTGCCAAACCGCAGCCGGACTGGCCGCACAACCTGCTGCAGTGGAACCCAAAACTATTGCTCACCTGGCTGGGGGCCCGCCGCCTTGCCTCCGTCGCTCCTGAACCAGAACCATGATCCCACGGCTCATTCACCAGTCTTGGAAGACCAGGGAAATCCCCGAACATCTGCGGGAATTCCAGCGCTCCTGGCAGGTCCATCACCCGGCCTGGGAATACAGGCTTTGGACTGATGAGGACAATCAACGGTTGATCGACGAGCACTACCCGCAGTTTGCCGCATTCTATCAGAAGCTCTCACCCTCCATTTTGAAGGCGGACTTTGTGCGCATGGCCTACTTGCATCATCTTGGCGGGCTTTATGTGGACCTGGACTTTGAAGCCCTGCGTCCGCTGGACGCCCTGCTGGACCAGTCGCAAATCGTTGTCGGACGCGAACCCAATGGCGCGGGATCTTTCCTGCGTGGTCACGACTACATCGTCAACGCTCTCATCGCTTCGCCGGCCGGTCATCCGGTCTGGTTGGAGATCATGAAGACAATCCAGGACAGGTTTCGAGCCAGGCGTTTCTTTGAGATGAACGTTTTTTACATCATGCGCATGACGATCGACCTCTTTGATGAGGTGCTGAACGCATATCAGACGAACCATGATGACATCATGATCCATCCGCATGAGGCGTTTTATCCGGCCAGTCCTTCGGTGCGGCTCGTCGAAACAAGGCGTGCGCTGGCCGCCAGACATGACTCATATGCGATCCATCACTATGAGCACACTTGGGTGGGCCTGTGTTTCAGGCTCTACGGATTCGGGCTCAAACGCTGGCAGATGATTCGCAGACGCCCTGACATCACCCCTCCGTGATACGCTCAGAACCTGCCGCCAGAACGGCATCCACCCACCATGACTCCACCCATTTATCTCATTCCAGGTCTGGGAGCAGATCAGCGCAACTATCCAGTCTGTTGGAGAGAACTGCCCGGCTGCACCTGCCTCGAATGGCCGGAGTATCATGGAGAAACTTCGCTGCCGGCAGTGGCGAAGCGCATGGCCGAAGCATGGCAGATCCCTGACGACGCCGTTCTCGTCGGCAATTCGTTCGGCGGCGCCGTCGCGTGCGAACTGGCGAAACTTCAACCTGTCCACACGCTGGTTCTCGTCGCCAGCGCCACCTCCAGGGAGAGCTTTGCCGCGACCGCCAGAATGAAGGTGCTCACCCGCATCCTCCCGCTGCAGGTGATACAAATACTGCTGCGATGGTCCCGGCCAACATTGGAAGCCATCTGGGGGCGCTCCGCGACACCCTCAACGCGCGGCATTCTCGACTCCATTCAGATGTTCACTGTGTGCCAGTCAGGATTCTACCGGAACATGTTTCAAGCCGTCTCGACCTGGGAGGGTTTCCTCGATGACAAGACCCGGCTGATCAGGATCCACGGCAGGCATGACAAGACGGTCATCGTACCGACCAAGGCAGACCTGTGGCTCGATGGCGGGCACCTGATCAGCATGACACATGCCCGCGAATGTGTTGATTTCATTCGGACGCAGATCGTGACATCCGCCTCGTAATTTGAGCATGCCTTTTTCAGACCACGCCCAGCCCGAACGCCGCTTCGGCCTCCTGCAGGCCACGGCATTGAACATGTCGAACATGCTCGGCGCGGGACCGTTCATCACGATCCCGGCGCTGATGATGACGATGGGCGGACCGCAGTCGATGCTGGGCTGGGGCGTGGCGCTCATCGTGGCGCTGGCGGACGGACTGGTGTGGAGCGAACTGGGGGCGGCGTTGCAGAAGTCCGGCGGTTCCTATGTCTATCTGCGCGAGGGTTACGGGCGGGAGAAATGGGGCCGCTTCATGGGCTTTCTCTTCATCTGGCAGTTCATTCTCAGCGGCCCGTTGGAGCTGGCGACAGCCTACGTCGGCGTGGCGCAGTATCTGCAGCCGCTGTGGCCGGAGAGCAGCGACTTCACACGCCTGTGCGCAGGTGCAGGCGTGGGCTTGTTCGTCATCTTCCTGCTGTATCGACGCATTGAATCCATCGGCCGCATCACTGTAGCCCTGTGGGCCGGCGCGTTGCTGGCGATGGGCGTCGTGATCGTCACGGGGGTGATGCATTTCGATGTGAAGATCGCTTTCGATTTTCCTGAGGACGCGTGGCAGTTCGACACGACGAAATGGATCGCGCTGGGTGCGGCGGCGCGGATCGGCATGTATGACTACCTCGGCTACTACGACATCTGCTTCATCGGCGACGAGGTGAAACAGCCCGGACGTGTGATTCCGCGTGCGGTGATGCTCAGCCTCGTGCTGGTGGCGCTGATCTACTTCGCCGTGAACCTTTCGATCATCGGCGTGGTGCCCTGGCGGGAATTCGCGACGGAGGAAGGTGTGAGCAAACCGGTGGTGACGATGATGATGGCGAAGATCTACGGCGGCGACTTCGCCCAGCTCTTCACCGTGCTGGTGCTGTGGACGATGGTGGCCTGCTGTTTTGCCATGCTGCTGGGCTATTCGCGCATTCCGTATGCCGCGGCCCGTGACGGCAGCTTCTTCAAGGTGTTCGGCCGCCTGCATCCGCGCCTCGGCTTTCCACATGTGTCATTGATCGTCGTCGGTCTCATCGCCGCCTGCGCCACCTTTGTGAAACTGGGCACGCTGATCGACGCACTGCTCACCACGCGCATCGTGGTGCAGTTTGCAGGACAGATCGGCGCGCTGGTGATGTTGCGCCGCGTGAAGCCGGAGATGGAGCGGCCCTTTCGCATGTGGCTGTATCCCCTGCCCGCGCTTCTGGCGCTTCTGGGATGGGTTTACCTGCTCGTGACGACGGATCGCGGCCTGCTGGGCTTCGGGGCGCTCGCCCTCCTGGCCGGAACCGGTGTCTTCCTGCTGTGGAGCTGGAAAACCCGGCGCTGGCCGTTTGAGGAACCTAAATGCGCTTGATTTGGTGACACCGAGCCGATGTAATCACTGCATGAACCGATTTCTCACCTGTCTGCTGCTTCTCACCTCATTTCTGCACGCCGACGAATTTGATCCGACCGACAACACCATCGTGCTCGGCAAGCGTGTCGGTCTGATCAAGCCCGGCATGACCGCAGCAGACATCGAGAAGGCCTACGGAAAGAAAAACCTCAAGAACATGGACCTGCCCGGCCCGGAGGGTTCCACCTTTCCCGGCGCCAAACTGTTCGAAGGCACGGAGCGCGAACTCGAGATCGTCTGGGATCCGGAGAAGGAGAATACGAAGATCGTCTTCGATGTACGCATCCTCGGCACGGCGTGGAAGTTTGAAAACGGCCTCAAAGCCGGCATGACGATCGAGGAGGTCGAGAAGATCAATGGCCGCCCCTTCAAGGTGATGGGCTTCAGTTGGGACTACGGCGGCTACGTGAACTTCGAAGGCGGCAAGCTCGATGGCAAGGTGAGCATCCGCTTCAATCCGAGCACCGACGAAATCCCCGACTACCTGCAAGGCGACAAGCAAATCTCCTCCACGGACAAGAAGCTCCGCGCCGTGAAGCCCGTGGTCGAGGAGATGATCACCGTTTTCATGCGGTGAGGACCTTACTTCCTCCGTCGCATGCGAATTCCCCACCAGACGATCCAGGCAAGCGCGCCCAGTACGATGACGAGCAGCAGCCACTGAATGACGAGTGTGATGAAAGCGTTGTGCCTATCAAGTGGTGTGGGAGGCGATGAAGTTTCATGGTCACGGAAATCGGCCAAACAGGCTGTGGAAAATGCCAGAATGAGAGCTGTGAACATCGTTTTCATGCGGTGAGCGAATAGACGCGCACATCCACGCCCGGAGATCCAATCAGATGATCGGGCGGACGCTTTGGATCGGCGAAACCGACCTGGAGCAAAGGTTCCAAGTCCCAGGTTTCAAGTTTCACGTCTGCCAGCGGATACGGCGCGTGATGCACCTGGCCGCAGCGAATGCCGCGTGGCGTCTGCGAGAAGAGCAGGTAGCGCTCGGAGAGGAAGAATTCGAGTGAACCAGGTTCAGCGGGGTGGGTTTCACACGCGAGTTGATAGCGGAAGCGTGATTCAGAAGCTTCGCCACGCCGATGGCAGGTGTAGTCGATCCAGCCATCCGAAATCGGAGCCTGCATCAACGCATGTTGATACGGCAGATGGAAAAAGGTGAGCGCGGTCCACACAGCGAGCGGTTGATCGCAGTCCAGCGAGTAAAACCACACACCGGGACGGCCCTGCTCGTCGTGAACATACGTGCGGACGTTCATCTCCAGGAAGTTGCTGATGCCGGGCACCGGCGGGCAGAAGCGCGGACGGATGCCGCGCATGTAAAACGGGACGATGGCCAGCCAGGCATCGCCTTGAAAGGTGTCCACGAACAAACCTGCTGGCAGGGTGCGCTGAATCTCATCCGCGTTCCAGCGCCAGTGCAGGAAGGCCAGTTGCTCCCAACGTTGATGCATCACATGTGCACGCGAAGGCTGATCGCGAACGGCGAGGCGGGATTCGAGCGTGGGTGTGACCATCATGCTCGCGCATGATAGCACACGCTTGCAAGACGAGCAGGCAGGAGTGCCTGCTTCACGTTACGCAAACAGCTTGGTCACCGGCTTGGCCTTCACCAGCTCGCGCGGCTGATTGAGATGATTATAAACAATCGTCTCGGGATCAATGCCGACGGCGTGGTAGATGGTGGCGAGGAGTTCGGTCGGATGCACGGCGTCTTCGACCGGGGCGGAGCCGGTGGCGTCGGATTTGCCGTGGATGTAGCCGCGCTTGATGCCGGCACCGCCGACGACGGCGGTGTAGCAGTATGGCCAGTGGTCGCGACCGTCGGCGCTGTTGCCGTTGCCGCTGGTGGACACGCCCTTTTCAGGACTGCGGCCGAATTCACCGAGGACGACAACGATGGTCTCGTCGAGCAGACCGGTGGCGTCAAGATCGGAGAACAGAGCGCTGAGCCCCTGGTCGAGCATGGGGCCGCTCTGGTTCTTCATGCGCTGCGTGAGGCCGACGTGGTGGTCCCAGCTGTGATTGTCGGAGTTCGCGACCTTGGGCCAGATGACTTCGACGACGCGCGTGCCGGCTTCGAGCAGACGACGGGCAAGGAGGCAGCTCTGGCCGAAGGTGTTGCGGCCGTAGCGGTCGCGCAGGTTTTCGGGTTCGCGGTCAAGAGCGAAGGCATCGCGGGCGCGGCCGCTGGAGATGAGGTTCAAGGCCTGGCTGTAGTAGCTGTCGAGGCTCATGTCCTTCACCGCCGCTTCGATGGCCGGCATCTGGTCGTTGATGGCGTCGCGCAGCTTCGCGCGACGCTCAAGGCGCACGCTGAAGAGATCGGGACGAAGCTGAAGGTCGTCGATCTTGATGCGGTCCATCTTGCCCATGTCGAGGTCGTCGCCGCTCGGATAGAGGAGGTACGGATCGTACGCCTTGCCGAGGAAGCCGGCGGTGCCGCCCTTGCCGACGACGTTCGACTCCTGCAGCGGCCGGGGCATCATGACGAACGGCAGCATCGGCACTTCGGGCGGCTTGAACTTGATGATGTTCGA
>DAORHS010000042.1:0-12681 GCA_035438165.1 Prosthecobacter sp. | reverse complement strand
CCGCGTTTCTTCAGTCCTCTGGATCGCGCGATGCTGCGCGGCTTCCAAACCTTCGGCGGCTGGTTGCCCGGCGTTTCGGTGCCAATGGTGAAGGAACACATGAGGCAGGAGACGGCCAATGTGATCCTGCCTGCCGAACGGGAGCTGCTGGCCGAGCATTTGCACAGGCGTCGTGAACAGGGCGTGCGCATGAATGTGAACTTTCTCGGTGAGGCGATCCTGAGTGAAGCCGAGGCGGAGCGTCGGCTGGAGCTGTATCTGGAGGCCTTGCAACTGCCGGAGACGGAGGTTTTCTCGGTGAAAATCTCCACGTTGTACTCGCAGATGTCGCCCATCGCCCGCGAGCACACGATCTCGACGTTGTGCGACCGCCTGGAGCGCCTTTATCGCAGCGCGGCACGTGCCACTTTCACGCGCAGCGATGGCACGCGCGTGCCGAAGTTCATCTACCTCGACATGGAGGAGTATCGCGACCTCAGTCTGACCTGCGAGGTCTTCATGCGCACGCTGGAGCGACGTGGGCTGGAAAAAATCAGCGCGGGCATCGTGCTGCAGGCCTACATCCCGGATTCGCATCGCTGGCAGCTCAAACTGCTCGAATGGGCGCGTCAGCGCGTGGCTGCTGGCGGCGCGGAGATCACCATGCGCATCGTCAAAGGCGCGAACATGGAGATGGAGCGTCACGAGGCATCCATCAAAGGCTGGCCGCAGGCACCGTTCGACTCGAAGCTGGACACTGATGCGAACTACAAACGCATGCTGCACACGGGTTTCGAGCCCGAAAATCTCGCCGCCGCGCGGCTCGGCATCGCCTCGCACAACTTGTTCGATGTCGCCTACGCGCTCGTGCTCACGCAGGAGCGTCAGGCGATGCAGCGCGTGCAGTTTGAGATGCTCGAAGGCATGGCGAACCATCAGCGCCGTGCTCTCTTTGAGGAGGCGTCCAATTTGCTGCTCTACTCGCCCGTGTGCCACAAGGAGCACTTCCTCAGCGCCATCGGCTATCTGATCCGCCGCCTCGATGAAAACACCGGCCCGGACAATTTTCTGCGTCACACCTTCAAGCTCGTGCCAGGCAGTGCCGAGTGGAATGAGCTGGAAAAGGGCTTTGTGGCGTCGTTTGAGCGGCTTGAGACGCTCAGCAATGCGCCGAGAAGGACGCAGGATCGGCGAAACGTGAGACAGGCTGCCAGCCTGTCCGAAGCCACAGGCTGGCAGCCTGTCTCACGATCGTTCGTCAACGAGCCCGACACCGACTGGTCATTGCCGCATCACGCCGAGTGGGCGCAGAGCATCGTCATCGCGTGGAAAGACCGCAGCACCGAGGTGCCGCTCGTCATCGCAGGTGAGGAATTGAGCGATGGCCGTGCCACGCGCGATTGCCTCGATCCTTCGCGTCCAGGGACCGTGGTGGGGCATTATCGACAAGCAAATGCCGACGACATCACCCGCGCCGTCGAATGCGCGGCACGCGATGACGATGGCTGGCGCACGATTTCTCCAAAAGCGCGTCAGCAAGTGCTAAGCGTGGTCGCCGAAGAGTTGCGTCGCGCTCGTGGTGATCTCATGGGTGCGGCTTTGGCGAACACAGGCAAGACCCTGGCCGAATCCGACCCCGAGGTGAGCGAGGCAGTCGATTTCGTCGAGTTCTACGCGGGTTCGGCACGGTGGTTCATGGAAGGCTGCACTGAGAGTGGTCCGCACAGTCCTCTGTGCGGCGTGTCGAAAACATCTCCGGCTCTAAAACGCTGTGAACTTGGCTCGGAGCTTCAACAGCTTGCGGAGCACCGCACAGAGGACTGTGCGGACCACTTTGTCGCACGCGGCAAAGGCGTCGTGGTGGTCGTATCACCGTGGAATTTCCCCATCGCGATTCCGTGCGGGGGCATCTCAGCCGCGCTTGCGGCAGGAAACACCGTCATTTTAAAACCAGCCTCCGATGCGGTGCTGCCTGCTTGGGAAATGTGCCAGTGCTTCTGGCGCGGTGGCGTGTCGAAGAAGGCGCTGCAATTCGTGCCGTGCTCCGGCGGCAAGGAAGGTGCGCAACTCGTGCAACATCCGCAGGTCAGCGCGGTCATCCTCACTGGTGGCACCGAGACGGCGCTCGCCATGCTGCGGGCGAAGCCGGATCTGCCGCTCAGCGCCGAAACCGGCGGCAAGAACGCCACCATCGTCACCGCGATGACTGATCGCGACCTCGCGATCAAGAACGTGCTGCACTCCGCCTTCGGTCACGCGGGCCAGAAATGCTCCGCAACCTCACTGCTGCTGCTGGAGGCCGAGATTTACGACGATCCCGAATTTAAACGCGCACTCGTCGAGGCTGCGGAGAGCCTGCATGTCGGCTCCGCATGGGATTTGAAGACGAAGATCGGCCCTTTGATCCGTCCACCATCCGGTGATCTCCAAAACGCGCTGCTCACGCTCGAATCCGGTGAATCGTGGGCGCTGATGCCGCGCAAGATCGATGGCAACGACTGCTTGTGGAGCCCCGGCATCAAGTGGGGCGTGCAGCGCGGCAGCTACACGCATCTCACCGAGTTTTTCGGTCCAGTGCTCGGTGTGATGCGGTTTGAGAAGCTGCATGATGCCATAGCGATGGTGAATCAGACCGGCTTTGGTCTCACCAGCGGCCTGGAGAGCCTGGATGACCGTGAGCAGGCCGAATGGCGTGCGGGCATCCGTGCTGGCAATCTTTACATCAATCGCGGCACCACCGGCGCGATCGTTTTGCGCCAGCCGTTCGGCGGCATGGGCAAGAGCGCGTTCGGCCCCGGGCTCAAAGCAGGCGGGCCGAATTATGTGGCGCAGTTCATGTGTTTCCGTGAGACGCCCGCCGCGAATGCTGCCGCTCCTTCACCGGGTTCGTCGATGTCCCAATTGCTCACGGCCTTTCAAGGCCACGACACGCTCAATCTCGATGAGAACAAGCGTCTTGTCGCCGCGTTGTCCTCCTACGAGCGTGTGTGGACAGATGAATTCGCCCGCGAACACGATCACTTCCGCCTCGTCGGCCAGGACAATGTTCGCCGTTATCTCCCCATGCGCGAGCTGCGTGTGCGTGTGCATTGCGATGACACCACCTTCGATCTTTATGCCCGCGTCGCCGCCGCCCGGACCGCTGGATGCCACATCACGGTGAGCTCGCCGCCCGGGTTCGAGTCAAAGGCGCTTCAGCGTCTTCATGAAGCGACAGAGGAGTGGGCCGCCGCCATCGAATTTCTCGAAGAAAGTGATGAGGAACTCGCGGCATCCATCACTCAGC
The DNA here is from genome assembly GCA_035438165.1 of Prosthecobacter sp. Lineage (GTDB taxonomy): Bacteria > Verrucomicrobiota > Verrucomicrobiia > Verrucomicrobiales > Verrucomicrobiaceae > Prosthecobacter. Next base: position 9,416 of record DAORHS010000042.1, on the reverse strand, counting down.
GCGAGACGGACCGCGTGCGTTATGCCGCGCCATCGCGTGTGCCGTTGGTGGTGCGTCGTGCGGCGGCGGAGAGCCAGGTTTACATCGCGGATGCACCGGTTTTGACCGAGGGACGCATCGAACTGCTGTGGTATGTGCAGGAGCAGAGCGTGAGCTTTGATTACCATCGCTATGGCAATCTCGGTGTGAGGTCGGGCGAGATTCGCGCGCCGTTGGTTGCGCCAGCCTTGCAAAGTGGCCCGCACAGTCCTCTGTGCGGAACGAACGTCTCCTGACCCGCGAACCGCACAGGGGACTGTGCGGACCACTTTAAACGCTCATGGACACGCTATCCGCCACGCTTTTGCTGCTGACGATCATGGACCCGCTGGGGAACGTGGCGACGTTTGTGGCGGGGCTGCGCCCGGTGCCGCCGGAGAAGCGGCTGCGGGTGATCGCGCGCGAGTTGGTCATCGCACTGGTGATTCTGATCGTGTTTTTATTCGCGGGGCCGTGGCTGCTGGGGCTGCTGCATTTGAAGCAGGAAGCGCTGTTCATCAGCGGCGGCATCGTGCTGTTTCTGATCGCGCTGAAGATGATCTTCCCGCCATCACGACACGAGGCTGACGAGCCGCAGATTGAGCCGTTCATCGTGCCGCTGGCCACGCCGATGATCGCCGGTCCGTCCGTGCTGGCGACGCTGCTGGTGCTGGTCAGCACTCAGCCTGGGCAGCTCTGGAATTGGTTTGCCGCGCTGCTCATCGCCTGGAGCATCACGGCGGCAGTGTTGTTGTGTTCGCCTGCCATTGCACGGGTTCTCAAAGCAAAGGGCTCCATGGCGGTCGAGCGTCTGATGGGCATGCTGCTGGTCATGGTGGCCGTGCAGATGTTTCTCAACGGCATCGAGCATTATCTGAAACACTGACCCATGCCTCCTTGGATCGAATACTTCGCTGTCGCCGTGTGCGCGATCACTGCTGTGCTCGCGGCGGAGGGGAAGCGCATGGATTTGTTCGGCGTGATGGTGCTGGCGCTGGTGACTGCCGTGGGCGGCGGCACGATTCGTGATTTGTGTCTTGGGGTGCGTCCAGTGTTCTGGATCAAGCAGCCGCATCATGTCTGGACGGCGCTGATCGCGGCATCGGTGACGTTTGTGGTGGTGCGCTTCACGCATCTGCCGAAAAAAGTGCTCGCCATTGCGGACGCGTTCGGACTGGCGCTGTTCGGCATCGCGGGGACGGAAAAGGCGCTCGCGTTTGGCGCGCCGGGCATCGTGGCGATCCTGCTGGGCATCGTCACCGGCGTGGCAGGCGGCATTTTGCGCGATGTGCTGCGCGGTGAACTGCCGCTGGTGTTTCAGCCGGATGTGAACCTGTATGCGACGGCGGTGTTTGTGGGCGCGCTGGTGTTTGTGCTGCTGGAAAAGTGGCTGCTGGTGTCGGAAAGCCATCGCTACATCGGCATGACGGTCATTTTGGTGCTGCGACTGGCGGCGATGCGCTGGCGGCTGCGTTTACCGACGTTTCAGAGCCGCACAAAGAGTTCTGGATAGCTGAGGCAGCTTGGTTCTGTTTAACAAGCCATGAACCGCCGCCATTTTTTCACCACGACTGCCGCCGCCGCTGTTTCCGCGCCGTTTGTGCGGGCTCAGAGCAAGACTTCGCTCAACGGGGCCATCATTGGGCATGGAGAGCATCGGTATCGGGTAGATCTGGAGTGGTGCAAGGCGAAGAGGGAGGTGCATCCGGTGAAGGACTGCCATGAGATGGTCATGGATGCGCAGAAACGGCTGATCCTGATCACGAACGGGGTGAAGAACAACATCCTGATCTTCGACAAGGAGGGCGCGGTGCTCGACGCGTGGACTTTGAAGCTGCGTGGTGGCCACGGACTGAGTTTGGATGCGCGGGACGGCAAAGAAACGTTGCTGCTATGCGATCCGAGTGGTGGGCGCGTGGTGAAGACCACGCTGACGGGCGAGATCCTGCTGGAACTGCCGCATGCGAAGGACTGCGGCGCGTATGACGCGGTGACAAAGTATGCGCCGACGGAGGCGGTGGCGGCACCGAACGGCGACATCTATGTGGCGGACGGCTACGGGGCGCAGTTCATCCTGCATTTCGATGCGAGCGGGAAATTCATCCGCAAATTTGGCGGTATCAGCACGCAGGCGATGAACGCGGGCAAGTTCATGCAGGCGCATGGCGTGACGATCGACTCACGCGGGCCGGAGCCGCTGGTGCTTTGTACGGAGCGGGTGCGCAATGAATTCCACTGGTACAAGCTCGACGGCACCTACTCGCACTCGGTTTACCTGCCGGGAGCCTTTATGAGCCGTCCGGTGATCGCGGGTGATCTGCTGCTCTCCGGCGTGTGCTTTGGCATGAAGCCGAACGATTTCCGCATGTGGCGCGAGCGCGGGTTCATCATCATCCTGGACAAGAACAACCGCGTGATCTCCGCGCCCGGCGGCCAGCAGCCGAAATACGAGGGCGAGCAAGTCAGCCTGCTGCTGCAAGACCAGCCGGTCTTCCGCAATGTGCATGATGTGTGCGTCGATGACGCGGGTGATTTGTATGCCTGCCAGTGGAACGCGGACCAGGTGTATCCATACAAGCTGCGGAGGGTGTGAGAGAGCCCAACGGCCAGGCCCGTAGTCTGCGCCTATGTTTTCTGGCCGCCCAACCAACCCGCTTAACCGCCGCGAATGGCTTCGCGTCGGCGGACTGGGTTGTTTGGGACTTTCACTACCGTCGTTGCTTCAGGCGAAGGGGCTGAAGAGCAAGGACGGTTCGTTTGGTCGGGCGAAGAGCTGCATTATTCTTTTTCTCAGCGGCGGGCCGCCGCAGCATGAGACGTTTGATCCGAAGCCGGACGCTCCGCTAGAGATTCGCGGGGACTTCAAATCGATCCCGACCTCGGTGCCGGGCGTGCATTTCTCGGAGACGCTGCCGCGCACGGCGAAGCGGATGCATCAGATCGCGGTGATCCGCTCGATGACGACGGGGATCAACGCGCACTCAACGAGCGGCGCGTTCATGCTCACGGGCTACGAACCGACCACGAAGGCGGAGAGCGTGCCGCCGAGCGGCAACGACTGGCCGAGCATCGCGGCGGCGGTCGGGGCGCTGAAACCGAGCGAGCGCTCGCCGCTGTCGTCGGTGGTTTTGCCGGAACGGATCGAGAACAACGGCAACATCGTGTGGCCGGGCCAGAATGGCGGCTTCATGGGCGCTCCGTGGCATCCGCAGCTCATCAAGTGTGATCCGGCGGCGGAACGCCTGCGCATCGAGGGCATGAGCCTGACCGACGGCATGACGGATGTGCGCTTCTCCGAGCGCGGCAGCCTGCTGCGGCAGATGGATGCGAGTTTTCGCGCTGCGTTGGCGAATCCGTTGATCAATGAAACGGACGCGATGCATCAGCGGGCCTTTGATTTGATCCACTCGAAGGCCAGTCGTGCCGCGCTGGAGATCGAGCGTGAGCCTGCGGTGATGCGCGATCGCTACGGGCGGGGCAAATTCGGCCAGAGCGTGTTGCTGGCGCGTCGGCTCGTCGAAGCGGGCACACGGCTAGTGCAGGTGAACTGGCCGCGCGAGCCGGGGGATTTCAATCAAGGCAGCCCATTGTGGGACACGCATCAGCGCAATGGTCCACGCGTTCGCGACGTGCTGGCACCGCAGTTCGACGTGGCGTATTCGGCGCTGATCGAGGATTTGCAGTCGCGCGGATTGCTCGATGAGACGCTGGTCGTGGTGATGGGCGAGTTTGGGCGCTCGCCCACGATCAACAAAAGCGGTGGTCGCGATCACTGGGGCAATGTGTTCTCCGTCGCCATGGCCGGCGCCGGCATCGCGGGTGGTCAGATCATCGGCGCGAGCGACAAGATCGGCGCTTTCCCGGCGGACAGGCCTGTGCGACCGCCGGATCTCGCGGCGACGATGTTTCATCTGCTCGGCATCCGTCCGAATCACGAATTCCTTGATCCCATCCAGCGCCCGCGCCCTGTGACCGACTCCGGCACGCCGCTGCGCGAACTCGTCGGCATCTAATTTCTTCTCATGCGTCCTCTCCTCCTATCCCTCCTCCTCGTCACCGGCCTCAGCGCCGGGGAACTGCCCCAAGAACAACGCATCCTCTTCCTCGGTGATTCGATCACGCAAGGCGGTGGCTACATCGAGATCATTGAGGCGGCGCTCATCGCACAGCATCCCGATTCGGACAAGATCATCATCCCGCTGGGCCTCAGCAGTGAAACGGTGAGCGGTTTGAGCGAGGAAGGTCACGCGGGTGGCAAATTCCCGCGTCCCGATCTGCATGAGCGGCTCGACCGTGCTTTGGAGAAAGCCAAGCCGCAGCTCGTTTTTGCCTGCTACGGCATGAACGACGGCATTTACCTTCCTCTCGGCGCGGAACGCACCAAGGCGTTTCAAAACGGCATGAAGAAGCTGCACGACAAAGTCACCGCCGCCGGCGCCCACATCATTCACCTCACGCCGCCGGTGTTTGATCCGGTGCCCATTGCGCAGAAAGTGGCTCCGGCGGACAAGGTGGACGGTTCACATCCCTACAAAGGCTACAACGAGGTGCTCGACTTTTACGCGGACTGGCTGCTCGACATGCGCGGCGAGGCGAAGTGGACCGTTTATGACATCCACGGCCCGATGAATGCCGCCATCGCGGAGAAGCGGAAGACGGACCCGCAGTTCACCTTTTCCAAAGACGGTGTGCATCCCGGCCCGGAAGGTCATGTGCTGATGGCGCAGGCTGTTCTCGATGACTGGGGCTTGAAAGTGAATGCGGACGGCACCCCCGATCATCCGAATGGCGCGGCGATCCTCGCGGTGATCAAAAAGAAGCACGCCATTCTGCGTCCTGCGTGGCTGAGTCATGTCGGACACAAGCGTCCTGGCAATGCCCCCGGACTGCCGCTGCCCGAGGCCGAGGCAAAGGCCGCTGAATTCGACGTCGAGGCCTGCAAGCTCGCGAAATCGAAAGAGATCGTCTTCCCGAACCAACCCAGCGAGTGGAACGGCTACGCGAAGCATGAACTGACCATCGCGGGCAAGTCCGTGACCGTCGTCGCACCGAAAGCGGCCGCCGCAGGCCGTCCGTGGGTTTGGCATGGCGAGTTCTTCGGCCACAAGCCCGCGCCGGACATCGCGCTGCTCGGCAAGGGCTTCCACATTGTGTACATGAAGATCAACGACATGCTCGGCTGTCCCGATGCGGTGAAGCTGTGGAACCAGTGCCACGCCGAACTCACCACGAGGTACGGCTTGAGCACGAAGCCCGCGCTCGTCGGGCTCAGCCGCGGTGGTTTGTATTGTTACAACTGGGCCATCGCCAATCCCGACAAGGTCTCCTGCATCTACGGCGACGCGCCCGTATGCGACTTCAAGAGCTGGCCGGGTGGCAAAGGCAAAGGAAAGGGCGATCCGCGCAACTGGGGCTTCGTGATGAAGCTCTGGGGCTTCAAAGACGAGGCCGAGGCGCTCGCTTACAAGGGCAATCCCGTGGACAACCTCGCGCCGCTTGCCAAGGCCGGCGTGCCGCTGCTGCACGTCTATGGCGATGCCGACGATGTGGTGCCATGGGAAGAGAACACCGGTCTCATCGAATCACGCTATAAAGCGCTAGGTGGCAGCATCACGATGATCCGCAAACCCGGCGTGGGGCATCATCCGCATGGGCTGGAGGACTCGACGCCGATTGTCGAGTTCATCGCGAAGCATGCGAAGTGAACGGGCGTGGCGATGGATGCGTGTGATTCAGCGCGTTCTTGGATGCATGAATCTTCTCGTTTCGTTTTTGGGCCTCGCCGTGCTGTCTTGTTCCGCGGATGATGCGGCGATTCGCGCTGCGGTCGCCAGATCGCTGCCCTTGATCGAGAGAAGCTCGAAAATCGCCATCGACGAGCGCTCGAACTGCTTCACCTGCCATCACACCGGCCTGCCCGTGATGGTTTTCGTCACCGCACGCGAGCGCGGTTTCAAGATCGACGCAGGCAATCTTCAAACGCAGCTTCAGTTCACCACTGACTTCCTCGCCAAAGGCCGCGCGAACTACCTGCAAGGCAAAGGCCAGGGCGGGCAGGCCTTCACCGCAGGATCGGCACTGTGGACGCTCAAAATCGGCAATTCGAAGCCTGACACGAATACTGAGGCCGTGATTGAGTATCTGCTCGGTCATCAAAAAGAACTTCATCACTGGAAGCCGCCGTCCATCCGCCCGCCGAGCGAGGAAAGCGCTTTCAGCGCCACGTTCTTCGCTCTCGAATCCATTCAACATTATCAAACGCCCCCACAAAAGGTGCGCGCCGACATGCGCATCGCCCAGGCACGTGACTGGTTGATCAAAACGCCCGCACAGAATACCGAGGACCGTGTTTTCAAGCTGTGGGCGCTTCATTCCGTCAGCGCCGGCACAAAGTCCGCCGCGCAAGACCTCCTCCGCACGCAACGCGAGGACGGCGGCTGGGCGCAGCTCGAAAACATGACCTCCGACGCCTACGCCACCGGCACCGCGCTCGTCGCATTGCATCGCACCGGCAGTGTAGTGGCGGATGATCCAGCATTTCAGCGCGGCCTTCAATGGCTGCTCAAAGCCCAGCTCCCTGATGGCTCCTGGCACGTCGTCTCACGCGCCAAGCCCTTCCAGAAATACTTCGAGTCCGGCTACCCACACGGCAAAGACCAGTTCATCTCCATCACCGCCGCCTGCTGGGCCACCACGGCGCTGGCGCTCGCCTTGCCTGTCGCGCAATAGCAATGGAACGAATCCTAGGGTTGCGCAGACCTTGATGTGTGGCACACTTTGGCACACAATCGCTCCATGCCTGCTGTCGCCACACCTCGCCGCTCCAACCGTCTCGTCGCCCGCGTCACGCCGGAAGACAAGGCATTGCTGGAGCGTGCCGCCGGACTGAAGGGATGTTCGGTCACGACCTTTGTGATCTCTCATATTCGGGCTGCTGCGGAGGAGATCGTTCGTCAGCACGACACCATCCGGCTCAACCAGGCCGAGTCCCGCCGTTTCGTCGCAGCCCTGCTTGCACCGACCAAGGCTCCCACCAAACGGATGCGCGAGGCTCTTGCCCTGCACCGCCGGACCGTCACCGAGCGCTGATCCATTCTGCCGCCTGCTTCATTGGCAGAAAGAGCCGTTCAGCATCCAGCGCCTGGAATCCAAAGCCCTCGTAGAACTTGCGGGCTTGCTGCCCCTTCGGATCGGTCACAATGGCCCAAGAAGCCACGTCTTTCGCCGCCTCGACTGTGCGCTGCATCATGCTGACCATCAGGCGATCACCGATCCGCTGTCCTTTGTAACACATATCGCGGGCAAGCCTGCCGAGCAGCGTGGCCGGTAACTCCGCGTATCGAGGCAGTTTCTTCGTCACTGACTCCGGCAGCGCCGTGCGCACAATCGTGGCTGCCGATAGGGTGTAGTAACCGGCGATCTCACGCGGATCGGCCTCTGGCACGATCACAAAGCAGGCCGAAGTGCATGCCTCCATCTCCTTCCGTGCCCGCGTGCGCAGAAAGTCATTCAGAACCGCCACGCCACAGTCGAACTCATCCCGGCGGTGCTTCGCCGGGTTGAGGGGTTCGATGATGAATGAGTCTTCGGGCATGGGGCATATCTTGTCCAACATCAACTGCCCGGCAAACACCAAACCAAGATCGGCGTACTCACACGAATGAAATTCTGCACTCGCTTCATCTTCTGTTGCTTCGTCACGACGGTGCTGGTTCTCGATTCGAGCATGCTTCGAGCTGATCTTCCCAAGCCAACCCTTGAACCCATCCTGCGTGCGGTCGATCTGCTGATCGGCGAGTCTGCCGAGGTGAGACTGGCCGATGGCAGCACGGCGAAGGTCAAGCTGCTCGACGTGCAGGAGAAGCGCGACTCGATGGCCAAGGCGGTGCGTGAGGCGAAAGTGAAGGTGGAGGTCAATGGCATTGAAGCGTGGCTCACGAGCGCGAATTACAATCTGCCGCAACTCGTCGGCGGTGTGCAGATCGACTGCCCGATCACGCGCGGCTACAACGCCGACAGCGGCGAGGATTCGTGGGGACTCGAAAAGGACGCGCGGCTGCGTTTGTGGCCGAAAGGCACGCCGTGGATCAATCCGGGCACGTTCGTGTATCCGCTCAAGCAACGCTGGTTCGCGACTTCCACGCAATTCTCCAACGAGCCGACCTACGTCGATGGCGGCGACAAGCCGGACCGGAAGAAGATCTATTATCACAACGACCTCGATTTTGGCGGCTGTGAAGGTTTGACGGAAGTCGTCGCGGCCACAGATGGCCTCGTGGTGAGTGTTTCGGAGAAGACGCTGCCGGGTTATTCGCTCACACCGGTGAGGCCGCGCTACGACGTGGTCTATCTGCTCGACGAGCGTGGTTGGTACTATCGCTACAGCCATCTGCACACGATTGATGCGGCGATCACGATGGGTTCGCGTGTGAAGATGGGCCAGCGCATCGGCATCCTCGGCAAGGAAGGAGCGAGCGGTGGCTGGACGCACCTGCACTTCGGCATCAAGAGCCGCCAGCCCTCCGGCAAATGGGGCACGGAGGAGGCCTACGCGTTCGCGTGGGAGGCGTATCAGCGCGAGAACAAACCCGCCATCATCGCTGTGGCGCGTCCGCATCATTTCATCCGCGCTGGCGAGACGATCACGCTCGATGCGTCGAAGTCGTGGGCAGCATCCGGCACGATCAAGAGCCATGACTGGACTTTCACGGATGGAAAAACCGCCTCCGGTGCGAAAATCGAACGCACTTACTCGAAACCGGGTGCTTACAGCGAGATTCTCAAAGTCACCGATGACGCTGGCAAGGTGAGCTACGACTTCGCCATCGTCCAAGTCATCAGCAGCGACGAAAAGAACCTGCCACCGACGATTCACCCGACCTTCTGGCCCACCACCGGCCTCAAGCCCGGCGCCGAGATCACCTTCAAAGTCCGCACCTTCCGCACCACCGGCGGTGAGACCTGGGACTTCGGCGATAGCACGGCCAAAGTCAGCGTGAAGTCCGATGGCAACGCCAAAGCCCTCGCCAAAGACGGCTATGCGATCACGCAACATGCCTTCGCAAAAGCGGGCGACTACCTCGTGAGTGTCGAGCACACCAACGAACGCGGCGAACGCGCAATGGGGCACCTGTGGGTGCGGGTTGAATAAATCCGAAAGACAGGCCCGTGGATGTCGTAATTTGGCAAACGGTATACCAAATGCAGTCACCTCATCACATCGCTTCCCGCTCCGACACCGCCGCCTCGCGGCTGAGGGCGGACATCCTCAGCGGTACCGCCGGGCCGGGCACTTTGCTGGCTGAATCAGCGGTGGCGCTGCGTCTTGGCGTGAGCCGCGTGCCGGTGCGCGAGGCCTTGTTCACGTTGGAACGCGAGGGGCTCGTCGAGTTCAGCGC
>DAORHS010000041.1:0-12818 GCA_035438165.1 Prosthecobacter sp. | reverse complement strand
CCGTGGTGAATGACAAGGTGCTCAAGTTCATCTTTGAAGTACCCGAGCGCTACGGCTCCAAGGTGGAGAAGAAGCTCGAGATCAGCTTCGGCGTGGACAACTACCCCGGCGAGGTCTTCAAAGGCACCGTCTATCTCATCAGCCCCACGGTCAGCACGGCCTCACGTGCGTTCAACGTTGGCGCGCTGGTGCAGAATCCCGACCTGAGGCTGAAGGCCAGCAGCTTTGCACGCGGCACGCTCGTTCTCGAACGCGGCCAGCCCACCTTGGCGGTGCCGCAGCAGGCGGTGATCAGCTACGCGGGCGTGACGAAAGTGTTTGTGGCGGAGAACGGCAAGGCGCACAGCCGCAACGTGGAGACGGGTCGTTTGCAGGACGGCAAGCGCGAGATCCGCGGCGAGATCAAAGCGGGCGACCAGGTGATTCTCACCGGCCTGTCTCGGCTCATCGAAGGTTCTGCCGTGACGATCGAAACCAAAAGCAGTGTGACGGCTGCGGAATCTTCCGGCCGATGAAACCAGCGGACGCCTCCTCAGATCCGCGGGCGGAGACGCGCGGCATCGGCATCGCCGACATCTGCATCCATCGGCCGGTGTTTGCGACGATGATCAATCTCTTCCTCGTGGTGCTGGGATGGTTTTCCTTTCGCGGCATCGGCGTGGATCAGTTTCCCAACGTGGAACTGCCCATTGTGACGGTGACCACCACGCTGCGTGGCGCCTCGCCGGAGGAAATGGAGACCAGCGTTACCAAACCGCTGGAGGAAATCATCAACACCGTCCAGGGCATCGACGAGCTCAACAGCATCACCACAGAAGGTGTCTCGCAGATCACCATCACGTTCCTGCTGGAGCGCAACCGCGACATCGCCGCGCAGGACGTGCGCGACAAGGTGAACACGATCCTCTCACGGCTGCCGCCCGGCACCGATGCGCCGATTATCGACAAGTTTGACCTCGATTCGATGCCGGTGATGACCATCAGCGCCAGCGGGCCGCGCGATCTGAAGGAGATCACCTACATCACCGACAAGTTCATCAAACAGAACCTGGAAACCGTGTCCGATGTGGGATCCATCAGCATGGCGGGTGCGCGCACCCGCGCCGTGCAGGTCTCCGTGGATCCCGACAAGCTGCGGGCGTTTCAACTGACCATCGCCGATGTGCAGCATGCCTTGGGACGGCAGAACGTGGAGGTGCCCGGCGGCAGGCTGAATCAGCCTGATCGTGAAGTCGTGGTACGCACCCTGGGTCGGATGGTTTCGGTGAAGGACTTCAATGAACTGATCATCGCCAACTTTGGCGGGCAGCCGGTGTACCTGCGTGATGTGGCGAAGATCGAAGACGGTGTGGAGGAGCCACGCAGCCTCTCCAGGGCCAACGGCGAAAACTGCGTGACGCTGACAGTGCGCAAGCAGTCCGGTAGCAACACGGTCAAGGTGATCGATGGCGTCACCAAACGGATGGAGGAGCTGAAGCAAACCCTGCCGCCCGACATCAAGCTGCAGATCGTGCGTGACCAGTCGCGTTTCATCATGCGCTCGCTGGAGGAAATCAATTTTCATCTTCTGCTCGGTGCGGTGCTGGTGGCCATCACGACCTTCTTCTTCATGCATGACTGGCGCGGTACAGTGATCGCCGCAGTGGCGATTCCGTCGTCTATCATCGCCACGTTCGTGCTAATGCGGGTGATGAACTACACCTTGAACAACTTCACAATGCTGGGCCTCGTCTTCGCCGTCGGCATCGTGATTGATGACGCCATCGTGGTGCTGGAGAACATTCACCGCACGATGGAGGAAAAGGGTTGGGACGGCAAACGTGCCGCCAGCTTTGCGACACGCGAGATCGCGCTGGCGGTGATGGCGACGACGCTGTCGCTCGTCGTGATCTTCCTGCCGCTCGCGTTCATGGAAGGACGCGTGGGGATGTTCTTCTCCAGCTATGGAGTGACCGTGGCGTTTGCGATCATGGTGTCGCTGTTCGTGTCCTTCACGCTCACGCCGATGCTCTCGGCGCGTTTTTTGAAGCATTCGACCAACGAGCGCACGCGCGAGAAGAAGGCGCATGGCGGTCCGCTGATGAAGGGGCTGTCGCATGTTTACATCGGCATCCTCGGCTGGAGCCTGCGGCACCGCTGGGTGATCATGCTCGCCGCGTTCGCGTGCATCGCATCGCTGCCGACGATGGGCAAGCTGACCAAGTTCACGTTCATCCCGCAGGATGATTCGAGCGAGTTTGAGATCTCGATGCAGATGCCCGAGGGATCCGACCTCGCACGCACGCAGAAGATCGCCGAGGAGATTGCGGACAAGCTGCGCGCCATGCGAATCGACGGCCAGCCGGTGATCACGGACACGCTGATGACGCTGGGTAACACGACCGGACGACTCGGCAAAGGCGAAGGTGATGTGACCATTGCGAGCGTTTACTGCCGTCTGCCAGAAACCGGCGGCTGGTGGTCGAAGACGATGGGCGAGACGCGAAGCTGGTCGCAGTTTGAGGTGATGGGCATGGCGCGCAAGATGATGACGACCTATCCCGACGTACGCAGCAGCGTGCAGCTCATCTCCAACATCAGCAGCGGCGGACGCAATTCGGATTTGATGTTCAACCTCACCGGCCCCGATCTGGCCATGCTGGGCAAGTACGCGGATGAGATCATTCAAAAGCTTTCCCAACAGCCCGGCCTCGCGGATGTGGACTCCACCCTGTCCAACCGCAAACCGGAACTGCGGGTGGAAATTGACCGCGAGAAGGCCAGCCAGTTCGGACTGCAGGTGCAGGACATTGCCGACACGCTGCGCACGCTGGTGGGTGGCGTGATCGTCGGCACCTTCCGTGAGAACGATGATCTCTATGATGTGTGGCTGCGTGCGGATGCGGGCAGCCGCAGCACGCAGCAGGCACTGGAAGACATGACGGTGCGCACGACCGGCGAACACAGCACGCTGGTGCAGCTTTCCAGCTTCGTGCATTTCCGCGAAGGCCAGGGACCGAGCGAGATCAACCGCTTCCAGCGTCAGCGCAAGATCACCATTCAGGCCAACCTCGCCGGCAAGGCGCTCGGGGATGCCATCAAGGATGTGGAAGTCATCGCGCAGGGCATGAACATGGCCCCCGGCTACAACGTCGTCTTCACCGGCCGCGCCAAGACGCTGCAGGAGACGGCGGAGAACTTCTTCATCGCCTTCGGTCTCGCGATGATCTTCATGTACATGATCCTGGCGGCGCAGTTTGAAAACTTCATCCACCCGATCGCGATCCTGCTGGCCGTGCCGCTGTCCCTGCCCTTCGCGCTCGGTACGATGATCGTGCTGAACGAGCCGCTGAACATCTATGCGATCTTCGGCATCTTCATGCTCTTCGGCATCGTGAAGAAAAACGGCATTCTGCAGGTGGACTATGCGAACACGCTGCGTGCACGCGGCATGGAGCGCGATGAGGCGATCCTGCAGGCGAACCGCATCCGTCTGCGGCCCATCCTGATGACCACGATGATGCTCGTCGCCTCGATGATTCCCATCGCTCTCGGCCAGGGCCCGGGATCCGCAGGGCGTGCTTCGATGGCGAAGGTGATCATCGGCGGTCAGATGCTCTGCCTGCTGCTCACGCTGCTGGTGACGCCTGTCGCCTACGCGATCTTTGATGACTGGAGCCAGGGCCGCTTCTTCCGCCGCAAGCGCAAGACCGTGATGGAGCCCACGCCTGAACGTTTGACTGAAGCTGAACCGGTCGCGATTTGATCGAGCTCGAAGAACGTGGATACTTCACGGGTGACAAGTCCGGCGAAGTGCGGCATGAACCCGTCATGATCCACCGCTCCTTGCTGCTGAGTTTGATGTGTCTGGCCTGCGTGTCCTGCGCCTCTCTTCGACGGCCGGCGACGACGTGGGGCGCAGATCCGGAACTAACCGCGCTGAACCAAAAACTCACGGACGCCTATCTGCGCGAGGACGTACCAACGCTGCGCCGAATGTTGTCCGACCAGCACGTGCATAACAACGTGTTTGGCATGCCTTTGGACAAGGACACCTTCCTGAAGGACATCGAGAGCGGAGTGCTGAAGTTCGACGCGTATGCGACGCCAAAAGTGTGCTGGTATGTGCGCGATGGCATGGCGGTGGGCACGGGCATCATCGAGGCCAAAGCCACACGCGGCGGCAGGCCCGTGCCGGCGACGCGGTTTCTGTTCACGCGCATCTTTGTGAAGGAACACGGCACCTGGAAGGTGCTGCTGTTCCAGAACACGATGGTCGGGAAGCCGCCGGGACGTTGAGATGGCAGGCGGCGAGCCTTCAGAGCCCTGGTGGCGGCACCTCACTCCACCGGATGTTCCGACGCACGCCGACGAAATGAAAGTGAGTGTCGGCGTCCTGAATGTAGCCCTCTTTGTCGATGCGCAGGCCTTCGGTTTTGAGCAGGCGGCGTTGTTGGCGTGACAATGCGGCGTCCATGTTCGGACTGAGTCGTGCGTCCGCTGAAACGACACGGTGCCAGGGCAGCGCGACAGATTCCTCCGGGGTGAGGCGGGAGAGCACGGTGGCGACGTGACGGGCGATGACATTCATGTGAATGGCGATGCTGCCGTAGGTGGTGAATTTTCCGGACGGAATCAGGGCGACGAGACGAATGACCTCCGCACGGATGCGGGCAAAGGCGACGGATTTTCCACGAGCGGCCATGATGGAGCGATGATGCGCAGCGTGACGGTGTTGTCGATGCCACGGAAGATCTCATGTCCAAAATGACCGACAATGTCATTGGCAGACGGCTTCGTTGCTTCCATCATCCTATTCGTCATGCAAAGCCCCCTTGGCAGTCACCAAACATTGGAACGTGTCGAACTGGAGAGCGGCCTCATCGCGTTTCGTTGTCCTGAAACCGGAGGGCACTGGATTCCAGCGGAGCATTACTGGCGCTGGCACGGCACCCAGCCGGAGGAGGAATGCCTGCCGGACGATGCAGAACCGGTGGGATCACCCGTGAGCGAGTTTGATGACCTGGTGAAGCTGTGTCCTGAATCCGGCACCGTCATGATGCGCTACCGCGTGGGTCACGGGCAGGCGTTTCGCGTGGACCGTTCCCGCACCGGCGGCATCTGGCTGGATGGCGGCGAATGGGAGGCGCTGAAGGCGGGGAACCTGCATCATGCCATCCACCGCATCTTCACGGCACCGTGGCAGAGCGCCGTACGTCAGGAGGCGCTGAGCGAGGCGTGGCACACGCAATTGAGGGAGCGGCTGGGCGATGAATTGTTCACGCGGCTGAAGGCGCTGGGGAGGGAGCTGGCCGAACATCCGCACCGCGAGGCGGCGCTGGCGTTTCTACACGGCCATTAGCGTCACAGCCAGGCGGGATGGCGAGGATGGAAGCCGTCCCGGTTGCGGCTGACGACGCGCCAGCGCGGGCCCTCTCCTGCACGAGAGCCAGTGGTGTCAAAACGCAGACCGCAGACCTCCATGAAGACGTGGTGGCCGGGCTTGGTGTAGAGCGTGACGTACCGTCCTGGCCCTGGCAGCGCGTAACTGGCGAAAGCCGAGGAGGTGAGCGGCCGATCCAGCAGCCTGGCACGATAGAGCACGTGAGAGATGGAGCCGGAGCAGTCAAAGCCGTTGTCAAACAGCACCTGATGACCGCCGCCCCATTTGTAGGGCTTGTCCACCAGCTGGTTGGCGAGCGCCACGATGGAGTGGATGATCGGTGGATGGCTGAAGTGGGCGAAGGCGTGGTAGCCGTTGAAGTAGAGCGGCGCGATCTCGGGTGCCCGATAGTACTGCATCCCTCCGGTGATGGTGCCCAAGACCCCCCAGACGCTGAGATTCATCCACTTCCTCCGACTGTACATTTCGCGCACGCAATGAGCCTCGGGGGTGTTCTCCAGCGTTTTGGGCACGGCAGAAACAAGCGTATCGACTCTCATGCGGAAGACTAGCTCCGAAGCGTCTTTGCTCATGTAAACTGAGTTTCATTCTGACCCTGATGAAAATTCAAAACAGATGCTGAAGATCAATGATTTAACGGCAGTCTGGCGAGGCTAAAGCAGGGCTGGATGACGAGTGTAAAAGCCACCGCAGCTACGCTCGAGGACATGCAAACACGAGCCCTCTCCCGAGCCGGGAGCCGGAGGTCTCAAATGGATGACCGCCACCCCGCATACCGAGTCTCAACCAGCGTCTCCGACCGTCCAACTGCCGCACACATTCGGCCTCGGGCGTATCTGTCAATGATTCTGGTATGGGGGTGTCAGCCTGGCGATTGTCCACGCGAGTACGTTAGAGCAGCCTCTGACGTCGGCGTCTAAATGGACGCTCATAGTGCCCTCAGACGTGCTTTAGCTTCCCAAAAGAAAACCGCTGCCTGAATCCAGGCAGCGGTTGGGAGGAGTGACGAAGAATGGTGGAAGCCCGCTGTGGTCTTCTCAGGCCTTGGCTTTCTCCTTTTTCTTCGCGGCGGCCTTGGGCCGTTCTGGCGGAGACAGCGGTTCCTCGGCGGGGGCGGGGGGCATGGGGATGAGCGGGAACGGATTGGCCTGCGGCTCCATGGCGTACTCACGATCTTTGAGGATGCCGGGCTGCGGGACGGGATATTTGCCGTTGGCGTCAGCGATGAGCGGCGCAGGGCCGTCAAGGGTGAGCTTGTCCACGCCCGGGGCGAACTCGAAGGCGCTGTTGATGTAGTCGTCGTAGCGGATGACCTGGCCGGTGTGCGCGGCGGCACGGCCCATGGCGGTGGTGACGCTTGATTTGATGCCGCGCTCCACTTCGTTGTAGGGCTTGTCGGCGACGATGGCGTCGATGAGGTCCTGCCACTCGAGGTCGTAGGGATTCGGCTCCGGCTGCTTGCCGCGCCAGATGATGTTCGAGCGCTGCATCTTCTGGCTGTTGAAAGTCATCGCCTTGGAGGGGAAGTGACCGGCGGTGGAAACGATCGCGCTGCCTTTCGTGCCGTGCACCTGCGTGGCGAACTGGTTGTGCGTGCCGATGGCGGTGCGGCCTTCGAGGAAGAGCTTGGCGCCGTCCTTGAAGGTGTACTCGCAGCTGTAGTGGTCGAAGTTTTGATCAATGTAGTCGCCACGGTCCGTGCGACCGCCGCTGGCCTGGACTTCGACGGGCCAGTCGTTCTTCATCCAGCAGGCTTCGTCGATGTTGTGGATGTTGAAGTCGCTGAAACCGCCGCCGCTGGCCCAGAGGAAGCTGTGGAAGCGCTGAATCTGCCAGGCGAGTTCGCTGGGATCGACGTTCGGATCACGCGGGAGCGTGAAAGCGGAGCCGACGGGCCCCTGCATGCGGTAGGCGCGCATGAGGAGAAGATTACCGATCTCGCCATCTTGGATGCGATTGAAGAGCTCACCACGCACGCGGCAGTGACGGCACATGAGACCGACGCCGACCTTCAAATTCTTCTTTTTCGCCTCTTCGTTCAGAGCGAGCAGACGACGTGCGGTGGGCCCGTCGGTGCAGATCGGCTTTTCCATGAAAATGTTCACACCCTTTTCGATGGCGTACTTGTAGTGCACCCAGCGGAAGGCCACCGGCGTGGTGAAGATGGCCACATCGCCTTTGCGCAGCGAATCGATGGCGTCCTTGTAGGCATCAAAGCCGATGAACTTGGCGTCCTCCGAGACGGACATGCGGTCGGGGTGCTTGGCGGTCAGGGCTTCGAAACTGCCTTTGAGACGCTTGTCAGAAACGTCGGCCATCGCCACCAGACGGGTGACACGCTTCTGGATGCTCATCGCATTGCTGGCCGCGCCGGTGCCACGGCCCCCGCAGCCGATCAAGGCGGTGCGGATCTCATCACTGCCGGCGGCATGCACGTAGGGAATGCTGATGCCGGAGAGCACGGAGAGGCCGGCGGCGGTCTTTGTGGTGGTTTTGAGAAATTCGCGGCGAGATGCGGAGGCAGGATCGGAGATGGTGTTCATGAGGAGCGCTCATGTACGTTGCCCACATGGCGGAGCTTGCCGAAGAATCTCCCCGAATGCCGGTGCGGCGCCGATCTCAGCCGAGCATGCCGCCGCGGGCGGAAATCTCCGCAAACGCCCGGGTCAGGGCGTTGTTCAACTCATGCAGCGTCGCCTGTTCCAGCTCCGGATCGAGCATCGCTGTCAGCGTCGGTGGCAGGATGATGGCCTGATGAACGGAAGACACCGCAGTTGGAGCAGCGGGAGGTTCTGCCTCCGGAAGCGGGGTCACCGGGTGCGGTGCTTCGAACAAGGTCGCTATCGAGAGGCTGAACTTGGGTTCGCCCGCCTGAGATTTGGGTTCATCCGCCTGTGAGGCGACACAAAGCTGTTGCAGGCTGGCGAGCTGGGCGTCGAGCTGGCTGTTGAACCAATCGCGGGTGCGCTGAATGTCTTCAACCAAAGAGGCCAGCTCATGGGCAAATTGATCCCTGGAGCGAACCGGCAAGCCGGGGGGAGGCAGGGTGGCGTTGAGGGATGGGAAGCTCATGCAGCGCCAAATCTATTAAAATTTCCATAGATAATCAAGCTTTCTTCACCCTCAATCCCACGGAATTTCAAAAAATCACACTCATTCTAGCCACAAAATTTGTGATCGTCTGCGCCCGATGCGATCCCTACTTCTTCTTGGGCTTCCCCTTCCCCGGTTTCCTTTGCACCAGCGGCCAGTCGGGATCCTCGGTTCGGGAGGATTGCATGAGGGCTTCGGCCTTGGCAACAAGGTCCGGCTTCTGCTGGGCGAGATCTTTCAACTCGCCGGGGTCGGTTTTGAGGTCGTAGAGCTCAACGGCCTTCTGCGGGCCATTGCGGACGGCTTTCCAGTCCCCGAAGCGCACGGCCTGGAGGGAGGTGCCTTCATGCAGTTCCCAGTAAAAGTGGTCACGCTTGGGCGCGGAACCGCCTTTGAGGAAGGAAACCAGGGAGAGGCCGTCGGTTTTGCATTCAGCAGGAATCGTCGTCCCGGCCAGTTCGGCGGCGGTCGGCAGGAAGTCCCAGAATGCCCAAGGTTCGTCCGCCACACGACCCGCAGGCACCTGACCGGGCCAGCGAGCCAGCGCCGCCTGGCGCAGTGCCCCTTCATACAGGCCGCGCTTGTAGCCGCGCAGGCCGTTGGACGCCTGATCGAAGAGTTTCCCCATCTCTGAGTTCGGATCGAACGAAGAACCGTTGTCACCCGCGAGCAGGACGAGTGTTTTGTCATCGATTTTGAGTTCCTTGAGCAGGTCGAGCAGGCGCCCAACATCGCTGTCGAGGCGGGTCACCATCGCGGCATAGTTCTTCTGCGTCTCCGTCCACGGCTTGTCCTTATAGATGCCCTGGTCGTTGATCTCGAAGTTGCCGTGCGGCAGCGTGATCGAGTAGTAGAGGAAAAACGTCTTCTCCTGGTTCGCGCGCACAAACTTCAGCGTCTCATCGGCGATCAGATTTTGAGCGTAGGTCTTGCCGACGCCTTTGCCGGTGTTGCCGGGCAGGTCGAAACGCTTGTCGTCATTGTAGAGGTAGGTCGGGAAGTAGCTGTGCGCGTGGCGCTGGCAGTTGTAGCCGAAAAAGTGGTCGAACCCGAGCTTCAGGGGGCTTCCCGTCGTGTCGAACATGCCCATGCCCCACTTCCCCATGCACGCGGTGGCGTAACCGGCATCGTGCAGAATTTTCGCCACGATGATCGTGCCGGCGGGCAAAGGCTTCTGCCCTTCCGGCTGGATCTCCCGGTTCGCGCGGATCGGGCAGTGCCCGGTGTGCAGACCGGTCATCAAGGTCGAGCGTGAAGGCGCGCACACGCTCGTGCCGCAGTAACCTTGAAGGTAGCGCGTGCCTTCCGTCGCCATGCGGTCGAGGGTGGGCGTCTGGATCAGTTTCTGACCGTAACAACCCACATCGCCCTGCGCGAGGTCGTCGCTGAGAATGAAGATGATGTTCGGCTTGTCGGCCGCGGTGGCGGAGAGTGCGAAGACGATGACGAAGGGAGCGATGCGGCGGATCATGGGACGATGAGAACGAAATCACAGGGATGATCTTCAGGGTGATTGTGCAGGTTCGGAAGGAGCGCACGCGTCCTCGCGTGCTGCATTCAGCGTCCCGCTGAATGCGGTCCAAGACATGCTTTCGCCTTCGATCATCAGCATGCTGTTTGCGATCTTGGCGACGGTTTTTCGCGGGGACGCGAAAAACGGCACGCGAGACGCATGCGCTCCAGCATGAGCTTATCTCACCTGGCAGACCGTTTTCGCCACAGCCTGGGCGTAGGTGTTGGCAATGGTGTTCATGTTTACCGTCACCCCGTAAAGACCGCCCATGGCGAAGCCTTTGTTGATGATGAACTCACCGACTTTGATCCGCTTGGGCAGTTGATAAACCGACACGACACCGTCCAGATGGATCTGCCCCATGCCAGGCATCGCCGTGCGCACCATGCCGTTCCCCCGTGCGTAACGGGTGATGTTGACCACCAGCTCATAGCGGCTGGCGGGCCCCGACCCAGGCTGTGCCAGAGACTGTACATTCTGGGTGATCCGGTCGGCGAGCATCTGGCGCTCCGTTTCGGGCATCCGGGCGTCTGTGGTGCTCACCATGGTGCTGACTCCGTCTCCCTGGCTGATAACTGCCGTGAGCGGAGTGACGTAGATGGCGTTTGGCGTGCGGGTGGCACAACTGGAGAGCGCCAGCACTGCGGCGAGAACGGAAAAGTGGCGGAGAGCGTTTGGGATGTTCATGAGGTGAGGGCGTGAGATCGCAAAATGTACACGATTCCTGCCCCGGACGAGCACAAAAAAGCGGCCCGGAATTGCTTCCGGGCCGCGTGGGGGTTTGGGTTTTGATTCGCGGTGCGGGTTGGGTCGCAGCGCGGTCAAATGGGACGGGACAGGAATGTCCCGATTACATCATGCCGCCGTGGTCGTGGGCATGGCCGGCGTCGGCGGCTTCTTCCTTCGGAATGTCGGAGATCAGACATTCGGTGGTGAGGAGGAGGCCGGAGATGGAGGCGGCGTTCTGGAGAGCGCTGCGGGTCACCTTGGCTGGATCGACGACACCTGCCTTGATGAGGTCTTCATACTGGGCGGTGGCGACGTTGTAGCCGTGGTTGCCTTTGCCTTTCTTGACTTCGGCAACGATGAGAGCGCCTTCGACGCCTGCGTTGGCCGCAAGCTGACGGAGAGGAGCTTCGATGGCACGAGCGACGATTTCAGCGCCGGTCTTTTCGTCACCGGTGAGACCGAGGTCGCCGATGGAGGCCTGGGCGCGGATGAGGGCGACACCGCCCCCAGGAACGATGCCTTCTTCAACGGCCGCACGGGTGGCGTGCAGGGCGTCTTCGACGCGGGCTTTCTTTTCCTTCATCTCCGTTTCGGTGGCAGCACCGACGTTGATGACAGCCACGCCGCCGGCGAGCTTGGCAAGACGCTCCTGGAGCTTCTCACGGTCGTAGTCACTGGTGGTTTCGGCGATCTGGTTCTTGATCTGGGAAACGCGTCCGGCGATGGCTTCGCTGCCGCCTTCGCCTTCGACGATGACGGTGTTTTCCTTGCCGATGGTGATGCGCTTGGCACGGCCGAGGTCGGTGAGCTCGATGTTTTCGAGCTTGATGCCGAGGTCTTCGGTGATGCAGCGGCCGCCGGTGAGGATGGCGATGTCTTCGAGCATGGCCTTGCGGCGGTCGCCGAAGCCAGGGGCCTTGACGGCCACGATGTTGAGGGTGCCGCGCAGCTTGTTCACCACGAGGGTGGCAAGGGCTTCACCTTCGACGTCTTCCGCGATGATGAGGAGGGGCTTGCCGGAGCGGGCGACCTTCTCAAGCAGAGGCAGCATGTCCTTCAGATTGCTGACCTTCTTCTCGTTGATGAGGATGTAGGCGTTCTCAAGGTTGCACTCCATCGTCTCCGGATTGGTGACGAAGTAAGGGGAGAGGTAGCCCTTGTCGAACTGCATGCCTTCGACGACTTCGAGGGTCGTTTCGATGCTCTTGGCTTCTTCGACGGTGATGGTGCCTTCCTTGCCCACTTTGTCCATGGCTTCGGCGATGATGTTGCCGATGCTGGCGTCCCAGTTGGCAGACACGGTCGCGACCTGGGCCACTTCCTTGCTGTCCTTCACGGGGGTGCTGATTTCCTTCAGCTTGGCGACGATGGCCTCGGTGGCCTTCATGATGCCGCGCTGGAGCGAGATCGGGTTGGCGCCGGCGGTCACGTTGCGGAGACCTTCAGCGTAGATGGCTTCGGCCAGGACCGTGGCGGTCGTGGTGCCGTCACCAGCGATGTCGGAGGTCTTGGAGGAGACTTCCTTGATGAGCTGGGCGCCCATGTTTTCATAAGCGTCTGGCAGTTCGATTTCCTTGGCGACGGTGACGCCGTCCTTGGTGATCGTGGGGCTGCCGAATTTCTTTTCCAGGATGACGTTGCGGCCTGCAGGGCCGAGGGTGGCCTTCACGGCGCGGGCCAGTTTGGTGACGCCGCGGAGGAGTGCCTGACGGGCGGCTTCGTCGAAGTAGAGTTGTTTAGCCATAGTAGTTTAAGAGGTGAGTTTGGGGTTAGGGGTGATGAATTAAGCGATGATGCCGAGGATGTCGGTTTCGTTGATGATGAGGACGTCTTCGCCGTCGAGCTTCACTTCCGTGCCGCCGTATTTGGAGATGAGGACCTTGTTGCCGACCTTGACGGTGAAGAGCGTGGACACGTCCTTGCCTTCGTCGTCCTTGCCGGTGCCAAGTGCGAGCACTTCAGCTTCCTGCGGCTTTTCTTTGGCGGTGTCGGGGAGGAAGATACCACCGGCGGTTTTTTCTTCGCTGGTGGAGCGCTTCACGAGGACGCGGCGTCCGAGGGGTGTGATGGAGGTAGCCATAGTTGGTCTGGTTTGTGCTT
>DAORHS010000040.1:0-12904 GCA_035438165.1 Prosthecobacter sp. | reverse complement strand
CGAGGGCAGCAGCGAGATCATGAGGCTGTTCATCGCCCGCGAGGCGCTGGAACCCCATCTGAGGCTCGGTGCCGAGGCGGTGAACCCGACCCTGCCGTGGAAGGTGCGCGCCAAGGCCGCGCTGCGCGCTGCGCGTTTCTATTCGACCTGGTATCCGATGAAATGGCTGCCCTTTGGCGCGGGCGATGCCAAAGAGCTGCTGCACCCGTCCCTGCAGCCTGATCTTGATGCCGTTGCGAGACTGAGCCGGGTGCTGGCCCGGCGTTTGTTCCTCGCGATGGCCATGAACGGGCCGAAACTGGAAAAGCGTCAGGTGCTGCTCGGACACTTTGTCGATGTTGGGGCCGATTTGTTTGTGTGGGGGTGCGTGCTGGCACACGCCCAGTCCAGAGTGAACGACTCGTCCATGCACGAGGCCGAGATCGACAAACTGGTGCGTCTCGTCCGCTTCTTTGGTCGAATGACGCGGGAACGCATCGCCACCAGCTTCCGCCATCTCAAGGAGAACCTTGATGCTGAAAGCTGGCGGGTGGCCCAGGAGGTCTGAATGTAATTTGTGCTGGCCTGGGGAATGCTGGCTGGATTAATAAGTGACCGGTTCCACGAACCGGTCACATCCACCTCCAACATTACATGGTCATGCTCAAAGAATTCAAGGCTTTCATCCTCAAAGGCAACGTCGTCGATTTGTCCACCGGCGTCATCATTGGCGCTTCCTTCGGCACGATTGTTTCCGCCTTCACCAAAGGCATCATCGAACCCGTTCTCAAGGCGATTGGAGGCAATCCCAATGTCTCGCTGGGGTTTAAGATCTCCGACTTGGTGAACGAGAAGGGAGAGACAGTGCCGAACATGCTCGACATCGGGATGATCATCAATTCGATCATTGGCTTTCTGATCACGGCGGCGGTGATCTTTTTTGTCATCGTCAAACCTGTGAACACTCTGATGGCGAGAATGAAAAAGGAGGAGCAGGCAGCTCCGCCACCCGCGCCGGCGGCGGACATTGTTTTGCTCACGGAAATCCGCGATCTGCTGAAAAAATAGCCGTCAGGGCGACTCCGCTTCCTCGCTCCGCTCGACGAAACGCATGGCGTGGTCGATGAAGCGCAGGAGCACGTCATCAGTGGGGCCGTTTCGGTTCTTGGCGAGAATCAGCATGGCCTCACCCTTCTTCTTCTCTTCAGCCTCCTCGTCTTCGACTTCCATCTTTGCACCGGCGTAGTCAGAACGGGTGAGAAGGCCGACCATGTCGGCGTCCTGCTCAATGGAACCCGATTCACGAAGGTCGGACAGCACCGGACGCTGGCCCTTGCGGGATTCAACGGCGCGGTTGAGCTGGGCGAGGACGATGATGGGGACGTTGAGTTCTTTGGCGAGGCCTTTGATGCCGGCGGAGATTTCGGCGATTTCGATCTGGCGGTTGTCCTTCGCGCGGCGGCTCTGAGAGGTGACGAGCTGCAGGTAGTCGATCATGATCATCTGGATGCCGTGCTGCTTCTTGAGACGGCGCGATTTGGCGCGCATCTCCATGATGTCGAGACCGGGCGTTTCATCGATGAAGATCTGCGCCTTCTGAAGATCGCGCGTTGCCTTGGCAAGCGCGTCCTGCTGAGCACGCGAAAGGAGGCCGCGGGAGAGATCCTGCATGCTCAGGCGTGCGCGTGAGACGAGAAGACGACGCACGAGCATGGTGGCGCTCATTTCGAGGGAGAACACGGCACAGGGCGTGTTGCAGTCCACGGCGATGTGCTCGACGATGTTCATGGCGAGCGAGGTTTTGCCCATCGACGGACGGGCGGCGATGACGAACATTTCACCGCCTTGCAAGCCGGAGCTCATGCTGTCGAGCTTGCTGTAGCCGGTGGAGAGGCCTCGAAGCTGGCCGGGATGCTCCAGCATGTACTGGATGCTGTCGATGGCATCCATGACGTGGGTGGAGAGCGTTTTAATGCCCTCCTTGGCGCCGACAGACTCGCGCACGGCCAGCACCCGCTGTTCGGCATGGTCGATCAGCGTGTCGATGTTCGCGTCCATCTGCTCTTTCCCGTGCTCGTAGGCGTGATGGATGTTCAGCGAGCTGGCATGGATCAGTTCGCGCAGGATGTGCTTGTCGAGAACGATCTTTTTATAATACGGGAAGTGCGAGGGGATCGGAACGAAGGCGAACAACTCCGAGATCGCGGCGGCACCGCCGACTTTGTCGAGGAGGTTCTGCTCCCGAAGCGCATGGGTCAGCGTGACGGGATCGACGGGGAGGTTTTTGTCATAAAACTCCAGCAGCTTCTCGTAGATGGTGCGGTTGGCGTCGTGATAAAAGGCCAGTGAGGGGAGGTTGACTCGGCACTCGCTCAGGCGCTCCACGGGATCCTGAAGCAGACAGGAGAGGACGCCCTTTTCGGCCTCGTCACTGAAGGGCAGGGCACGGTTGAAGGAGGCGAGCAGTTCCTCGGCACTGGGGATCTCGTTGCGCTTCTTGAAGGTCTCCTGGCCTCGCGAGGGGGCGGCGGAGACGGTGGGAGGGGCGCTGGGAGTGGGGGTGTCGGCCATGGGAGGGCCGACAGAATGGCGGGGCAGCGGAAACGAGTCAACGCCTCACGCTTTGGAGATGGTGTGAGAGAGTTTGGAAAGGTTAACAAAAATCTTTCAGCTAAAGCTTGATTTGTATGGGGTTTCTCCTGAAAAATGAACGCTTCCCGAACTGCCGGGTCCAACGCCCCTCCCAATACCAACCCATATGTTACTTACAGCACTCAAACTTAAACTCGTGGCTCTTGTCGCGGTCGCCGGCATCGATACCGCCGAAATGCCTGGAGCCTCCAAGGAGTTCGTCGAAATTTTGACCACCTTGGAAGCGGCCCAGGCCAAGGTGAAGGAAAACCCCGGCTCCAGCCCTGACGTCAACAAGGCATTCAATGATGCCGTGGCGAAAGTTCGCGAACTCGCCCAGAAAGACGATCCTGACGCAACCTACGCGTTGGCGCACTGGGGTGTCCTCAGCGGTGCGAACATCAATGAAGTGGCCGCTCTTTTCCGCAAAGCCGCGGACAAGGGCCACGTCCTTGCCAAGTCGGAACTCGCCCAGGTGCTGCTGCAGGCCGGCGCGCAGAATCCGGAGGCAGTCAAGGAAGCCATCAAACTGATCAAGGAAGCCGAGGCGGCAGACAACAAGGTCGCACGTCGCATGCTGGCCCAGCTTCACCTGCGCGGCGTCACGGAAGGTGAAAAGGGAGCCGTGGTCGTCGAAAAGAGTGTTGCCAAGGCCAAGGAGCTTCTGGAAAAGGGGCAGAAGGCCGGTGACGGAGAGGCGACTCTCGGTCTTGCCCAGCTTTACTCCTCCGGAGTGGAGGGCATCCCTCAGGATCATCAGAAGGCGCTCGATTATCTCATCGAAGCCGGCAAGCAGGGCAACGCGGTGGCGCTCAGCACCTATGGTGCCCGCCTGTTGAATGGTGATCCTGACACCAAGGAAAGCCCGAAGCTGGTGAAAAAGGACGTGGCTGCTGCCTTGAAAATGTTCAATGACGCTGCTGACAAAGGTCTGGCAGCCGCCAGTCGCATCCTCGGCCAGATCTATGAAAACGGAGTCGGTCCTGATGGCGCAGATGTGAAGCAGGACGTGACCAAAGCTTTTGAGTACTACACGAAGGCCGCCAATGGCAACGACCCGCAGGCTCTGTTCCGCCTGGGCAATGCGTTTGAAACCGGCATCGTGAAAGACCCCAAGGGCAAGCGTGACGACAAGGAAAACATCCTGATCCAGCCAAATCCAAAGAGCGCGCTCGACCTCTACCGCCTGGCCGCCCAGAACAACCTCGCTGAAGCGTTCTACAATGTGGGCGTGTACTACGAAACTGGCACCGTGGTGGACAAAGATCCGGTCAAGGCTTTCACCTTCCTCATGAAGGCCTCCACCGCCGGCATTGCCCAGGCGATGAACCGCCTTGCGGGCCTCTATGCCAACGGCACCGGAGTGACACAGGACGTCGTCGCTGCCGCAGCATGGTATCAGCGTGCCGCGGACATGGGATTTGCCCCCGCGCAGATTGCCCTTGGCATGCTCTATGAGCAGGGTGCTGGCGTGCGCCAGAGCCGCACCGTCGCAGCCGGTCACTACTCCGACGCCGCCCAGCAGGGCGTGGCGCTTGCCATGCTCCGTCTGGCCAACCTCTATGCCGTGGGCGTGGTTCCCGGCACCCCTGAGCTTCCACGTGCCTGGGCCTATGCCAAACAGGCTGACGAGATCGCCCAGAAGAGTGGCAACAAGGCTGACATCGACGTCACCGCCAATGTGATCAAGCAGCTCGAAGAAAAGATGAAGCCCGAAGAAATCACCGAGGCGAAAAAGATTTTCGACAAACTGCCCAAGCCGGCGACGGCGGCCGCTGCTCCTTCTCCGGTCATCGAACCCGCCAAAGGCGGTGCCACGAAGAAGTCGAAATAGCACTTGTCAAAACAGACCTCTTTGCTAGTCTCCGGCTCCCCAAATCCAGGGGAGCCGGTTTTTATTTCCGGGGCATTAGCTCAGTTGGTAGAGCGCCTGCATGGCATGCAGGAGGTCAGCGGTTCGAACCCGCTATGCTCCACCAAACCTTGCGCAGGGTGATCACCATGATGAAGCCATTGATGATCCTACTTTTGTCCGGCTTCGCCCTCATGCCTCCCGGTTCATCGGCGCTCGAAGTGCAAAGCCATGGGCTGATGTTTGAGCAATGGCTGCGTGACACTTTTTTTGAGGGCTATCAACCCCAAAATCCTACACAAAAGTGGGATGTTCCCGCCGAGGTCAACAAAGACCACGGGCGCGTTCCCGTGAATCCGAAGGCCGCGAAACATGGTGCTCCCGTCAATCTGGGCGATGCCTGGCGACAGTTCGAGATCGATGAAAGCTTCCTGCTCATCGTCGGATTCTGGGAGCAGGTGACGCCCGAAGAAAAGCGGTGGACGAATGTGCAGGCGGTAACAGTGACTCCGGAGCTCTGGGCGAAACTTTGGCGGCCGGTCACCAAGAGCGACCTCGAAAGGCTCATTGCAGTCATTAAAGACAAAACCCTGAGCCTCGAAGAAGCGCGTGCAAGAGCCCGGTCCATCAAATCAAAACCGCCATTTACCGACGCCGTCATTCAGGTGAATCCGAAGATCGACGCCAGCCAGCGCCGCCTGCAGTGCAGCCTGCGATTTGATGACTTCTTCAAGCATCTGGCGCCTGCGGCGTCTCCGGAGCCCCAGGCCCGGCCCAAGGTGTTTGGTGTTCCGGTCCCGACCCAATTTGAGTCCGCTCCACGCAAAATGAGCCCCCCATGAATGTGAAGGAACTCAGATTGCAGTTAGACACCCGGATTTTTCCGCTCAATATCCTTGCCGTTTCATCGGGGTTCGTTAACAAATCGACCCAAAGCAGGCATTTTATATGAAGTTCACCATCAGCAAGGAATCTTTCCTGGACGCCATCAACCAGGTTCAGCATGTGGTCAGTTCGCGTACCACGCTCGCCATTCTCTCCAATGTCCTGCTCAAGGCCAAGGACGGGATGCTCGAACTCACCACCACCGACCTCGATGTCGGAGTGACCTGCTCGGTGCCCGCCGAGGTCGATGAACCCGGAGCCACCACGCTTCCGGCCCGTCGCCTGGCCACCATCGTCCGCGAACTGCCGGCGGAGGAGATTGAGGTGAAGGTCGATGAGAAAAATGTCGCTTCGATCCGCAGCGGCCCCAGCTATTTCAAGGTGCTGGGCCTGACGAGCGAGGAATTTCCGGCTCTGCCTCGCTTTGACGATGCCCGTGAGTTCCGCATCGAGCAGCAGGTGCTGCGCGACTGCCTTCGCAAGACGAGTTACGCGATTTCCACGGATGAAACCCGCTACGTGCTCAACGGCATCCTGTTCTCCTTCAAGGACAACGCCCTCACGATGGTCGCCACCGACGGTCGTCGTCTCGCCATGGTTGAGCAGGAACTTGAGTTCCCGCAGAGCCAGGAGATCGACATCATTGTGCCCACCAAGGCCGTGAACGAGCTTTCCCGTCTCCTGGGCGACTCGGGTGAGGTGGCCATTCGTGTCACGGGTTCCCAGGTCGGTTTTGATCTCGGTGACAGCCTGCTCGTCAGCAAGCTCATCGACGGCAACTACCCGAACTACCGCCAGGTCATTCCTGGCGAGTCCAAGGAACGTATTCCGCTGGAGCGCGAGGCCTTCCTCAGGGCCATTTCGCGTGTGTCGCTGCTGGTCACCGAAAAATCGAACTCGATCAAATTCATCTTCACGCCCGGCAGCGTCGAAATCGTCGCCACCTCTCCGGATGTGGGGGAGGCCCGTGAAACCGTGGCCATCAACTATAAGGGGGCGTCCATCACCATCGCCTTCAATCCGGAATTCGCGATGGCTCCGCTGCGCAATCTGAGCGCCGACGAGGTTCACCTCCATCTCATTGATGAAATCAGCCCCGGCGTGCTGCGCAGCGGCACCAACTTCCTCTATGTGTTGATGCCGATGCGCGTGAACGCCTGATCTTGATCCTTTCCCAACCTGAAAACGCCATGAATCGACTCCTGCAGGCATCTTTGCTGATCGTGACCGCAACCGGCTTCACCGCATGTTATGGCCCCAATCCGCCGCCTCCCGGCCCACGGGGTCGTTCGCTGGATGTGCCGCCCCGTTATGGAGTGCCTCCGGAGCAGACGCAGTATTTTGAAGGCGTGAATCTGGATCCCAATGCCGCCGCGGTCCAGCCTCCGAATCCCAATGCGCCGGTGACTGGTGACAACGTCACCCCGCCTCCGACCACGGGCGACACCACGGCTCCGCCTCCTGTGACGGTCACTCCTCCCGACAACACCCCGCCGCCTTCCACCCCGACTCCGCCGCCTGCTCCCGCCGAGATTCCCTTCGCGACGCGCATTGCCGGAAAGCCGGGCTTTGTGAAGAGCCCGTTTGACCCGAACGGTCAGGCCATTGATGTGCGGGACTTTCAGTCCGGCCAGAAGGCACGCTGCCCCTACACTGGAAAGATCTTCCGTGTGCCCTGATTCCGCCGCCCGGATCGCTCCATCTGATCGGGCAGCGTTTCTCCTGCTTTGATTTTCATGAGCGGAGCTGCCGCGCCTCCAGGTCTTTTCCCGCTGGCTTCATTTCATGTCCGCCGAACGCTCCATCGCCATCTTCAGTCCCGGCCTTCTCGGCGGTTCGCTTGCCAAAACGATCCAGCAGCGCATGCCCGGTGTGGAGATCCGGGTTTGGGCCAGACGTGCCGAGGCCGTCGAGGAGGTGAAGCAGGTGCTGCCTGGAGTCGTTGCCGGGATAGACCTCGCTGAAATCATTCAGGGCGCATCGCTTGCCGTCTTGTGCATGCCGATCCAGCACATGCCGGGCATTGCGCGTCAGTTGGCCGCCTGTGATCTGGCGGACGATTTGATTGTCACCGACGTGGGCAGTGTGAAAGGCGGCGTAGTGGGCGAATTGGAGGCCATCTTTGCCCCGTCGAAGGCGGCGTTTCTCGGCAGCCACCCCATGGCGGGCTCACAACGCACCGGCCTCGCCCATGCACGGGGAGATCTGTTTCATCAGGCCGCCTGCATCCTGACGCCCACGGCGGCCACCCGCCCGGAGCACCTGGGCCGCTTGCGCACCTTCTGGCTCAAGCTGGGCTGCCGCATCCAGGAGATGGCTCCGGACGTTCACGACCGCTGTGTGGCCCGCATTTCGCACCTGCCTCATTCCATGGCGGTGCTCACCACCCTTGCCGCTCTCAGCAGGGACCCCGGTGTCCTGGACAGTTCCGCTGGTGGTTTCCGTGACACCACACGCGTTGCCAGTGGCGATCCCGACATGTGGGCGGGCATTCTCATGCAAAACCGCACCGAGGTGATCGCCGCATTGCAGGATGCCTCGTCGGCGATGCGAGAGCTTCTTGAAATGCTCCAGAGCATGGACGAAGAAGCTCTCCGCCGTTTCCTCGTCCAGGCCAAAAACCTGCGCGATCTCCTCCCGGCGGTCTGACGCATCATGGCCAGCCTCAAGTCGAAGAAACTCAAAAGCATCCCCGCCGAAATCACCGTTCCCGGTGACAAAAGCATCTCCCACCGCTCCGCGATGTTCGCCGGACTCGCGAAGGGAACCACCGTCATTGACGGCTTCCTGCCCAGCGAGGACTGCCTCTGCACCGTGCATGCCATGCAGGCCCTCGGCGCCACGGTGGAGCCGCTCGAAGAAGTGGAAGGCGTCGGCCTCGTCAAACTCGCCATCACCGGCAACGGCATGAAGCTCAAAGAGC
Organism: Prosthecobacter sp.; assembly: GCA_035438165.1. GTDB lineage: Bacteria > Verrucomicrobiota > Verrucomicrobiia > Verrucomicrobiales > Verrucomicrobiaceae > Prosthecobacter. The sequence continues at coordinate 4,634 of DAORHS010000040.1, read as the reverse complement.
CGCAAAAGCCCGTCGATTGCGGCAATTCCGGCACCACCATCCGCCTGCTCTCCGGCATCCTCGCCGGGCAGAACTTTACCACTGAACTCTTCGGCGACGCCTCGCTCTCCAAGCGCCCCATGAAGCGCGTCGCCGATCCCCTCGGTCAGATGGGCGCCATGATCACCGGCCAGGGCGAGAAAATCTGCGCGCCGCTCACCATTCAGGGCGCTCCGTTGAAATCCATCTACTACAAGCTCCCCGTCGCAAGCGCCCAGGTGAAGAGCGCCATCCTGCTTGCCGGTCTGTTTGCGCAGGGCAAAACCACCGTCGTGGAACCGGTGGCCACCCGCAATCACACCGAGCGTCTCTTCACCCACTTCGGCATCAAATGGCTGCGTGAAGACGACTGCGTCAGCGTCTATGGCGGTCAGGAGCCGCGGGCGAACGACATTGTCGTCCCCGGAGACATCTCCAGCGCCGCCTTCTGGATGGTCGCCGCCGCTGCCACGCCCCGCGCGCAGATCACCCTCAAAAACGTCGGCCTCAACCCCACCCGCACCGGCATCATCACCGTCCTTCTGCGCATGGGGGCTCTCGTCACCAATTCCGAAACGCACTCCGAAGGCGAACCACGTGGCAACATCATCGTCCGCGGCGGCGATTTGAACGCCACCGTCATCGGCGGCGCGGAGATTCCGAACGTCATCGACGAGCTGCCCATCCTCGCCGTCGCGGCGGCTCTCGCCCGTGGCAAAACGCTCATCCGCGACGCCTCCGAGCTGCGCGTCAAAGAAACCGACCGCATCGCCGCCGTCGCGCAAAACCTCCGCGCCATGGGCGTCACCGTCACCGAGCATCCCGATGGCATGGAGATCGAAGGCGGTGCCAGATTGCAGGGCGCCACGCTGCCCTGCTGGGGCGACCACCGCATCGCCATGGCCTTCCTCGTCGCCGGCATGTTCGCCGAAGGCGTCACCACCGTCGAAGGCACGGAGTGCATCTCCACCTCCTACCCCGGCTTCGAGCATCATCTCGACCTCTTCCTGCTCGGCGACACCGGCGCACGCCCCATTCCCGTCATGTCCACCGTCCCGCAGCCGCTCGTGGACAAAATGAACCGCGCCAAGTCCTCATGAGCGCGTCGCATCCTGTCATCACCATCGACGGCCCCGCCGCGTCCGGCAAAAGCAGCATCGCCCGCCTCGTCGCGCAGCGCCTCGGGCGCACCTATGTGAACACCGGCAACATGTACCGCGCCATGACCTGGGCCGTGCTCCAGACCGGCGTCGATCCGCAGGACGCTGACGCCGTTCGCGCCGCCGCCGCCGGCATCGTCATTGAATCACCCGTCGTCGATGGCAAAACCCAGGTCTGCGTCTCCGGCCGCACCCTCACCGACGCCGAACTCAACAGCGACCCCGTCAATCGCGCCGTCTCCTTCATCGCCCGCGTCACCGAGGTGCGCGACCGCCTCGTCGCCGATCAGCGTGCGCTCATTGCCATCGGCCCCCTCGTCATGGAAGGCCGCGACATCGGCTCCGTCGTTTTTCCCGACAGCCCGCACAAAATCTACGTCGATGCCAGCGAGGAAGTCCGCGCCAGCCGCCGAAGCGCGCAGGGGCTGGCCGATCAGGTCGCCGAGCGCGACCGCCTCGACAAGCAGCGCAAACACAGCCCCCTCGTCATTCCCGACGGCGCCACCGTCATCGACAACTCCCACATCACTTTGGAACAAGCGGTCGATCAAGTGATCGCAGCCTTGCAGTTGCAATGACGAAACCAGAATGAGGAATGACGAATGAATGACCGCAGCACCATGACGCCCTGCCTCCGCAACACAGTTCCGGTTACATTCGGCATTCGCCATTCTGATTTCGTCATTCCGCCGCGCTCCAGCACCAGTTTTCACCCCTGATCCCCCCTGCGGCGCGTCATGAACTTCAGCTACTGGCTCGGTCATCGCTTCTTCCGCGAGCTTGCTCGCGGACTGTTCGATTACCGCGTCGTCGGCGCGGAAAAGCTCCAGTTCGCCGGTCCCGCCATCATCGCCTGCAATCACGTCAGCTTTCTCGATCCTCCCTTCGTCGGCATCGCCTTCGATGACGTGGTGTATTCCTTCGCCCGCAAGACCCTCTTTGATCATCCCCTCGCGGGTGCGATCCTGCGAAGCTGGCAGGTGCTCGCCGTGGATCGTGACAAACCCGATCCCGCCTCCCTGAAGGCCACCATCCGGCTCCTCCGCGATGGCAAGAAGGTCCTCATGTTCCCCGAGGGCACCCGCAGTCACGACGGCAAAACGCAGTCCGGCGAAGCCGGCGTTGGGCTCTTCATCGCCAAAGGCAGGGCGCCGGTGCTGCCCGTCCGACTTTTCGGCACCTACGAGGCCTATCCGCGCGGCGCCAAAACCCTCCGCCCCTCCCGCTTCACCCTCGTCGTCGGTGACCTCTGGCAGCCCGATTTGAAAAGCTATCCTCAAACCGGCAAGGAGCTGTATCAGACTCTGGCCGACGAAGTCATGCGCCGCATCGACGAACTGAGCGTCTGAAGCGGAGCGCCCCGCTATTCCTCCCGGCACTTCACGTCCCGGAGCTGCAAATCCAGCGCCGTCCCCGACATCTGGATCTCCACCAGCGACAGCGTCAGCGATCCCAGCATCAGCAGCAGACTGATGCCAAACGTGATCTGTCCGCCCGTCTGCCGGTCAAAGAAGATCAGCGTCGTGCTCACCACGCAAAACATCAGGCTCAGCACCCCCAGCGTCTGCATGTGCTTGATGATCCGGATGCGCTTCCGCATGTTTTGAATCTGCTTCAGCAGCATCGGCTCCTGCGTGCTCTGCCAGCTCGCATGCAGTGCCCGCACCACATTCGCCAGCCCCAGAAACCGGTTCGTGTACGCCAGCATCAGCAGCGAGATCGCCGGAAACAGCAGGGAAGGGGTGGAAAGGGGGAGTTCAGGCAGAGTCATGGCCTTTATTTGCCTCAAGAAAGCCCTTCAACAAGCCTGCATGGCAGGTGATGAAGGCGTCGTCTCCCACTGAAGGCCAACAGCCTTCCGTCATGCCACCCAGGGTTCGCAGAACCTGATGGCGTGCCCGAATGGCGCGCCAGCGTCGTGGAGTGCGGTGGCAGAGATGCAAGGGCACCTTGCATCGACGACACCGCTGTCGGGCGCGGGAAGAGGCTCTTAGGCCGAAGCACACCGTCCGGCAGACGACAGCGGTGTCGCGCCAAGGCTTGCCCACCGCACTCCACGACGCTGCCGCGTGGTTTGAAAGCATGCCGTCAATCGACAATGCCGAATTTCCGGTTGTCGCCGCTTTCAAAGCACGGCCTCATTAAATCCGGAAGCAGATGGGGTGCTGCAAACACGTCGAGCCATTGGCAGCCGTTGCTGGAGGGCAGGCAGATCGCCACGAGGCCATCGCGGGCGTGCTTTTGGGCTTCTCTGAGCGCGGCAGGAGTGTGTCCTTTCTTCAACTGGCGGAAGGAAGACATGCAGTAGGGCTTCGAGGCATGAATCGAGATGGTTTTGAAACACTCCAAGGCGGCGAAATGGGAAATCGCGAGCACGATGCTTCCCCTGATGCCACCACTGGCATTCCAGACCATTTCCTGACCTCGGATCGGATCGCGCATGTTCGCCAGTTCAAATGTGTTTCGTCCGCACGGACTCCATCTGGATTCGACACACGCTGTCAGATCCGGGGCGGTTACAGGCCCATAGAGCCGGCAGCCTGCGGAACTGGCGATCAATGGCAGCAGGACGTCCTGATGCAGTGGCAGCGAGCAGCTCAGTTCATCCTTATAAATCGGCATGTCGCGAATCGAGACCGAGAATGCCCCCAACTCCGCCGCTTGCGCACACAAGGCATCAAAAAGCGATTTCATGGCATGCTGGCGGAACCTTTCCTGCCGTTTCAAATCACCCGGTCATTCCCGCCATCGACCGGAATCTGTGCGCCGGTCACCTTCGAGAACAGCGGGGAGGCCATGGCGCTGACCATGTTGCCGATGTCCTTGCTCTTGATCTCGACCTTCATGAGGTTCTTGGTCTTGTACTCCTCGACGGTCATGTTGTAGCGCGTGGCGCTCTTGAGCAGGGCCTCGGGGGTCCAGAGCTTGGTGTCGAAGACGGCGTCGGGATGCACGATGTTGACGCGGATCTTGTGCGGGGCGAGTTCGAGCGCGGCGACGCGGCAGAGCTGGGTGAGCGCGGCCTTGCTGCATGAATAGGCGCTGGCTCCCGGGCCGGGGGCTTTGAAGTTGCGGCTGCCGACGAAGATGATGCTGGCATCAATGCCCTGCTTCACGAACGGGATGACCTTGTTCATGAGCTTCTGATGGCTCGTGAGGTTGATCATGAGCGTGCGATCCCAATCATTCTGGACCATGGCGTCGAGATGGTCGTTCTTCGGGAAGATGCCGGCGTTGCTGACGACGATGTCGATGCCGCCGAACTCGCGCACGGTGAAATCAATCGCGTCCTGGACGGGCTGGTCCTCGGTGAGGTTCACGACGATGCCAATGCCGCCGATCTTCGCCATAATCTCAGGGATGTCCTTGTCGATGTCAAGGCCGACGACCTGCGCGCCTTGTTCGGCCAGCGACTCCGCAATGGCGAAGCCGATGCCCGCCGCGCAGCCGGTGACG
>DAORHS010000039.1:0-13139 GCA_035438165.1 Prosthecobacter sp. | reverse complement strand
AGGCTACCTCTGCCTCGAATCCGAGGGCGCGGAGATTCACTTCCGCAGCATCAAGATCCTGGAACTCCCTGGCGGTCGCGTGACGCCGGAGCAGACGGCTCCGGTGGTAAAGTAGCCGTTGAGTTGCCCAGTTGCGCCGCAACTGGGCCCGGCTCTTTGTTGCGGCGCAACAAAGCTACTTTGCTGTCGCCTTTACAAGCTCACTGACCTTCGTCGTGATCCGCTCTTCCACCGTCTCCGTGTAGGGTGCCCGGTGCCCGTACTCAAACATGCCCGTCACACCTTCGTAGCCGCCTTCCTTGAGCACGCGCAGACTTGGCACATAGCTGAGCAGATCGTTGTTGTAGCCGCAGACCCAGGTGTTGTTCCAACCATAGGCCGCTTTGAACTTCAGCGAGTAATCCACGACCGTCTCGCCCGTCAGCGCGATGAACGTGAAGTCCGGCCCGATGCGCCACACCTGCACGGGATACTTCACGCGATCCGGCGGCGAGCCGAGCGTCTCGTATTGGCGGATAAAGTGCTCGAACTCGCGTTTCGGCATGCCGGTGAGGTTTGGAACACGTTGTTTCAATTCATCGAGCGGAATCCCCGGCTGCAATTCCAGCTCCGTCTCGCCCATCGCGGCGCGAATCGGTCCGCTGAGCGGTTTCATGGTCCCTGCGATGACCTGGCGCACGGCTTCGGCCAAAACCTTGCCATACATTGACGCCAACTCGGTCGCCTCGACATCCTTCCCGCGAATGCGCGGCAATGGATTCGCATCGCCGCCGCAATTCTGCACAAACAACGCCACGGAGCCGGGAAACGACCTCTCCAGCTCCAACTGCGCAAAGCCAGCGTAGTCGCCATTGATGCTCAGCCCGCCGAGCGCCGTCGTGTGGCATGAATAGCCGAATACGATGGCCTTGAGGTCATCTCCAGCCTTCACCGTGATCACCGGCACATCCTGGTCCACCTGCCCACCGAACGCACGACTCTCCGGCCCGCGTGAACGCCGCCGGTTCACCGCAACTCCAGCCAGTCCTTGCTCAAAAGCCACCTCCGCAGGCGCGAGGCTCGCGATGGCCTTGCCGATGACCTCATCATACTTCGCATACACCATCGCGGTGTAGCGGTCCTTTGCCGCAACCTCCTCCGGCGTGAATTCATAGTACAACCACAGCACATCCTCCGTCACCGGGCAGGAGTGATTGTGCGAGGTGTTCAAGATCAGCCGCTCCCGCGCCACGCCATGCTTCTCCGCCGCGTTCTTCGCGATCACCGCGACCATCTTCTCGCTCAGGCCCACCAAATCCGCCGTCACCAGCACCGAAGTCGCGCCCGAGTCATCCTTCAACGCCAGCGCCTTCAACCAGATCGGATGCTCCACTCGTTGAGACATGCGCGTCTTGCCGCCATAGCCCGCCAGCGGCACGGATTCCGTCGGCGTGATGTCTGCTTTCGCCGCGCCTGCCCGCCAAGCGGCAGAAGCGGATGTAGCGAGACAAATTAGAAGAGTTGTGAGGGCATGTTTCATGGATTGTCGGGTGTGTCTTTCGCCAGCGCTTCGATCTCCGAGGCGCTCAAGATGCGGCGATACACACGCACATCAGCGAGGCGGCCGTTCAAGGCTCCATTCATGCCGGTGCCGATGCGCAGCGGAGCATCCGTGTTGAGTTGATAGCTCGTGGCATCAAAAGCAGGCGTTTGTGAAACCATCTCTCCATCGATATAAAGCGTCAGCCGATTCGCCGACTTCACGGTGGTGACGTGATGCCATGCGGAGGAAAGCGTGTGGCCCCAGGCGGTCTGCTGGCCGGCGGTGAAGGCGAAAATCTTGCCGGAAGGCAGCGTGCTGCAAAACACCTGGCCATCGTGCTCGGCCATCGTCCAGGCGCGGCGATAGATGACATCCGGCGTGTGATCGAGCCGCGCGAGCTTCTTCCATGCATCGCCATCTTCATACGAATACACCTCCGCCAGTGGCAGCGAGCCGGCCATGAGACGGCCGTTGTAAACGGTCATGCCCATGACCTCCAGTTCCTCGCCGAGGCGGCCCACGTCGGTCCACCGATTGATGTCTTCAAAGCGATACACGCGACCGCTGCGCCAGGTGCCGACATAAAGACGCCCTTCATATTGCGCGAAGGAGTAGGTCTGCGTGTTGTCGCCGATCTGGCCGCAGTCGGTCCAGGTCTTGCCGTCAAAGCGATGCACATGCCCGCCGTCGTAGCTGCTGGCATAAACAAAGCCGTCATGCACAGTCAGCGCTTCCACACGCTTCGGGCCGATCTCTTGCGTCTTGAGATCAGGCCCCTGCGGCACGGGCAGTGCCGTCCAGCGTGATTCAGCTTCATAGCGGAAGAACCCGGCGGGTTTGAACAACGACGAGGTATAAAGCTGATCCTTGAACACAACCAGTCCGCCCACGGCCTCCGTCTCCGGCAACTGGCCGCAATCCACCCAGCGCGTGCCGCCTTCGTAACGAAACACGCGTCCGCCTAGTGTGGTGTTCTCCGACTCTTTGAGCGAAGAGCCGCCCAGCCGATACTTGCCTGTGCCCGCGTAAAGTTTGCCGTGATGCACCGCGAGCGCCGTGACCGTGTTCGATTTGTCCGGCGAGCCGCAGTCGATCCACAAGTCACCTCCGCCGTAGCGATACACATGGCCCGATTCACTCTTCCCCGGCTCGCAGGTGCCTGCGTAGAGAGCGCCTTCATGCACGGCGAGTCCAAAGGCGAGCGTGGCATTGCCGGGGCGTCCGCAATCACGCCACTCCGACGTGCGATCATCATCAATGCCGAACTGCAAGTGTCGCCAGTTCGCCTGATTCGTCGTCGCGCCTGGATTGCTCTTCAGCGTGAGATGAAACCCGCGCCGCTTCACGGGATCGTATTGGCTCATGAGGTCGCCAGACAGGCGATCCGCATTCTCTTCCGACTGCACCCACATCGACAAAGTGAAATCACCCGAGCCAAGCTGTGGCGCGTCTTTGGCCAGGAGTTCGAGCGCTTTGTCCACCACAGGCCAGTGAGCGGCGAGATCGCGCTTCAACTCCACTTTGCCAACGCGAGGCCGCAGATGCTTGTCGAGAAACGCATACGCCGCCTGACGTTCTGCCGCAGGAAAGGCATGTCCGGCATCGGGATAACGCACCGCGAGCCGGTCCTCGGCCTTGAACACCTCACGGTACACCGGAATGGCCGCCGCGAAGCAGTCGCGCACGCCTGAAACCTCAAAGTCCGGCGCGTCATGCAGCGGCGCGTTTGCAAACACCGCGCGTGGCGCCAGCGCGGCCAGCACCTCGGTGAAATCGAAAGGGATCTTCGCTGGCACATCGCCATACACCGACTTGATGCGCGGCATGTAGTAGCGGCTGCTCCAGGCGCGCACGTCGCCGCCATTATGCTTCGCAAACACATTGAACCCGCAGCTCGACACCACCGCCTTCACCCGCTCATCAAACACGGCCAGGAACAACGCATTGTGCCCGCCGAGCGAGTGCCCGATTACGCCGATGGCCTGCGCATCGACGGACGGCAGCGATTGCAGCACATCCACGCCGCGCCGGTGATTGACGATGCCCTTCATCGTCGAGCTGTCATACCTCAGCGCATACGGATCGGTCTTGTATTCCGCCGTGTGCAGCAGCGGATAGTCGAGCACGAGGCAGACGTAGCCGCGCTCCGCTAGCTCATGCGCATACGCACGATCCGCGCTCGCGGTGAGGCCTGCGGGCGTGTCCTTGCCCGGCGCGGAGCTTCCCGGCAGACAGATCATCGCCGGTCGCTTGTCCTTCGCGCTCGCTCCATCCGGCACGAGCAACCATCCCGGCACGCGGTCGCCTGCTTCGGCCACAAACGTCACATGCTGCCGCGTGTAATGCCTAATCGGCGTCTCACGGTCGATTTTTAGATCCAGGGGAAGCGTGCTTTTGTCAGGCAGCGTTCCCATCACGAGTTCCATGTTCGCCCGGATGTGCGCCACGCGCCGCGCCCAGTCCTCGGGCGACTTTACTGGCTGCGGCTTGCCCTGCTCGTCTTGGTAGGTGAGCAGGTTCGTCCGGTCTTCATACCACGGCGCGTCTTTGCTCTGCGCCTGACATGAAAAAGCAGGCAGCAACAGCGCCGCCAAGATGAATGGGAAAAACGGCGCGGCATTCATGACGGCAGCGGGTCAATTGGCTTCTGCCTTCACCTCGCCCGCCATCTCCAGCAGCGCGTTCATGAGCTTCACGGAGGCTTGCGACTCGGTGTTGTTCGTGCCGGGCCAGGTTTCGTAGCCGCCGAGTTCAAAGTGACGCGGTGTGGGCATGTAGCCGTAGTAACCGTGCGCCAGTTCGACCATGAACGACTTCGTGAACGGGCTGCGCTTGCGGAACTCGACGCCAGTTTCCGCAAAAGTCTCGCACGGTGAAGAGCCGATGCAGATGTCGCCGATGCGCAGAATCTGCGCGGGGAATTTCGTCTCGGGGCTGGCCTTGGCGAGGCGTTGCACACGGCCCGCATAGGCCAGGGGCAGATCGGCTTTGCCCCCTTGGATGCGCGGAGCCTTCGCTTCGGTTTCCTTGGCCCAGGCGATGAGTTCATCGGGTATAGCGCGCCATTTCACGTCGAGTTCGCGATACTTCGCCGCGAGAGGCGCTTCACTTTGCCACGTCAGCTTTTGCAAAACCGAGTTCACCTTCGCGGCGACATCCTCGGCAACGTAGCGCATCTGCTCATAGGGCGGCTTGCGCGGCTGGGGATTGCGGAAGTTGATGTTGTTCGCGTCGCCGCTGGTGCCGTTCGCCATCATCGCGACAAAAGGCGGATAGTCGCCGCCGCTGGCTTGCAGCTTCTTCAATGCCTCGCAATACACGCCGTAGTAGTCGGCGGAAATGTCCGCGCCGGTCACACCGCCGACGTAATGCAGTGAGTAAGCCGAATAGACGGAGATCAGTCGCCCGCCTGGCTCACGCAGCGCGATGATGCTGATCGTGGGGTCGGGCTCGCCCGCTGGCTCGACGAGCGCCGGATTGCCTGCGCCGGGGTTCATCTTCACTTTGTCGATCTTGCCGAATGGATTAGGCGGCATGGAACCTTCTTTGAGGAACCAGCGGCGGATATGCACATGCTCCGGCACATCCACCGTGCCAAACGCGATCTCCGCCGGGCGCAGCAGATTGATCGCACGACGAACACCATCAGCAATGCGTCGTGCGACGAACTGCTGGAAATTCGTCAGCTCCATGTCCGATCCGTAGAACCGCACCGGGCCGCCGAGCGCATTCACGGCTGAGTGCGTGTGCGTGCCGCTGATGAGCACATTCGCCGCCGGAATGCCGGTTTCTTTCTCGATCAACTCCCGTGCCTTGAGCGAGACGCTGCGGTGCAGACCGAGCAAATCACACACGACCAGCGCCAGCTTCGTTTTGCCATCGTCGAGCACCAGGCAGCGAGCATGCAGCTCGTCATGGATGTGTGTGCATGGATAGGGTGCGAAACCGCCCACGACCTCGCCGCCGAGATCCGGTGTGATGTTGGATGTGGCCGCGCCGGCCATCAGCGGAGCCTTGGGGGCATCAGCAGCGAAAACGGAAACGGTGACGAAGAGAGCAAGCAGGAGTGTGCGCATGGAACCAATACAGCCCGATGCAGCATGGCCTTTCCAGGCTGTGTCATTCAAAGCGAGGCAGGCTAGAAAGCCTGCCCTACGACTGCATCGCGTGCTTCAACGACAACGCCCCTCAGCATTGCAGAACTCACTTCTTCTTCGGCGTGGTCTTTCCTTTGGCCTTCTCTGCCGCGGCTTTGGCGCGGGCCTCGGCCTGCTTTTTCGCAAACTCCACGGCGGCAGCTTCGAGAGCCGGCCAGGATGCCTTTGCTTTGTCGAGTTCGGCTTCATTGAGACCGAGCGCCTTCAGCACACCGATGGCCATGAGCTTGTTCCCCTCAGCATTCATGTGGACGCCGTCGCTCGTGAGCACTTTGACGTTTGGTTTGTTCTCGGCCTTGATGCGCTCCTGAAACATCGCGTTCAGATCGGCCATCGGAACACCCTTTTCTTTCGCGAGCTGGCGGAGGAAGTCGTTGTAGGGCGCGAGCAGGCCATTCTCCGGGCTTTCGAGATTCTCGTGAATCACCGTCGCGGTGAGCATCACCGGCTTCACCCCTGCCGCCGTGGCCTGATCGATGATCGCCGTGATGTTCTTCTTGTAGGTGCCGCGTGTGGCGACCTTGTCGTCATAGGTGCCGCTCTTTGCCGCCGCGTCATCCAGTGGCACTCCGCGCGGGCCATGCCACACATCGTTCACGCCGCAGCTCAGGGTCATCCACTGCGGCTTCTTGCTCAGCACGTCCTTGTCGAGCCGAGCGAGCATTTGATCCGACTTGTGACCGCTGATGCCCGCCGGAATCGGTTCCGCTTTGATTCCATTTGCCTCCAATCCAGCGATCACCAGCCGCACATAGCCCGCAGGATTGCTCCAGCCACCCTGCGTGATCGAGTCGCCGAGGAAAGCGATTTTTTCGCCGCTCTTCACAGCGATTTCAGCGGTGGCAAAAGTTGACGAGATGAGTGTCGCGGCGGTGAGGACGGGTAGGAGACGAAGTGAGATGCGGATCATGGTAGATGGAGGTTGTGCATTGGTGGCTGTAAGCAAACGAGCCGCTGCCTCCGTCCTTTCCGCCACTGCCTCTCACGGACGCTCCTGTATCTCTTTGGACATCGCACGTGCCTTGTCCTTCCACGCTGCTGTCTCCGACTCCGCACAGGACACGATGACCTTCGCCTCAAACTTCGCGCCCTTCGCCACGGTCGAGTGCGAGTAGAGCTGGTTGTAGAGTTTGTGATACACCGTCTTGTCCCAGTAGAAGGTCTTCGGCCCCTGGCCGATCAACGGCACGGGATACCACACGAGCGCGACGCGTTTCGTCACGGGATCATGAATCGCTGTCCACTTCACATCCGCTTCCACTTGGTGGCCGCCTTGGTTGTCGAACTTGCCCTCGATTATCGTGCCGTCGGCCTTCTCAGCCATCCACTCCGTCGTGGTCGGCACAAAGGGATGCATGAAGCCGTAGAGCGTGCCGATTTTGATCTCTTCCGTGGCTTCGTAGCGATGCTCCTCAATCACGCGATCATCCGTGACGATGTATCTCGCCTCCAGCTTCAGCAGCCCCAGCATCGAGCGCTTCCGCAACTCAGCCCGCGCTCCGCGATACACCGCCTTGTCCGTCAGCGCGCATTCCTTGCCATCGACGATCAGCACCGCGCTCTCGACCTTCTCGACGCCGCCTTCGTTGTGTCCCGTGCCGATCCATTTGCCGCCTTCTGGCGAAAACACGGTCCCATAGAAGCCGGTTCGCCCCGTGATCACCTGCCCGCGATGCTCGATGCGGCTGATCGTCCACGCGCGATCTCCAGCGAACTCGACTTTGAGGTCACGCGTCTCGATCATCACATAGGCGACCGGTCCCGGCTTCTCGCCTGCGGCAAAGGTAACGATGGGCGCGATGATTCCGACAAGGCAAAGGCGAAGCGATTTCATGAAGGCGAAGAAGGACGACTCACCCAAACAACTCCATCACCGGCTTGCCGCCGTCCACGATCGGGATCGGACGATTCTCGCGGTTCATGAGCATCAGCTCGGGGTCGATGCCGAGCGACCAGTAGATCGTCTTGGCGAGATCCTCGGGCGACACCGGCTTGTCATCGGGATAGGCGGCTTCCTTGTCGGATTTGCCATAGACGATGCCGCCGCGCACACCCGCACCGGCGATGAGCGCGGGGAAGCAGGTGCTCCAGTGGCCGCGGCCCCAGGTGGCGTTCGGCGTGGGCGTGCGGCCCATTTCGCCGATGGCGACGACGAGCGTCTCATCGAGCAAGCCGCGCTCGTCGAGATCGGTGAGCAGCGCGGAGCAGCCTTGATCAAACGTGGGCAGCAGGTGGTCGCGCACATCATCACTCGTGCGATGCGAGTCCCAGCCGTAGCCATCGGGGCAATCGTAATGCACCGTGACGAAACGCGTGCCTGCTTCGACAAGGCGACGCGCCATGAGACAGCTCTGGCCAAAAAGATGCCGCCCGTAGCGATCCCGCATCGTTTCGGCCTCAGCGCGTATGTTGAGAGCGCTGCTTGTTTTGTCGGAGGAGATGAGCGCCATCGCGCGCTTGCGATGCAGATCCATCGCGTCGCCATCACCCATGTCGAGTCGTGAGCGCACGGCCTCGAATTGATCGAGTAGGCCCACGCGCTCCTGGATTCGACTCACAGGGATCACCGGCTTCAGGCCTTCGATCTCGTAGCTCAGTTCGCCATCAGCGCAGGCGCGCCAATAGGGATTGTCCTTCACGTCCTTCTTGTCGATGACGGTTGTCATCGGGTTGTAGGCCTGACCGAGCCAGCCCGCATACTCGCCGGGGCGGATGTATTGCCCGCGATCCTGCAGTTTGCCGAGCCGGTTCGGCAGCACCGCATACGAGGCGAGATCGCGCTCCATGCCGCCGGGCATTTTTTGGCTCAAATGCTCCACCACCGAGCCCATCGACGGCCAATCCTGCGGCGTGGCCGAAAAGCCGCCGCCCACCGGCAGATGCCAGCGATGTCCCGTCTGCAAATAATGCCCCGCGCCGCTGTGATCGTTGTAGTTGTGCGTCATCGAACGGATGACCGCGTATTTGTGCGAGATCTTCGCCAGTCGCCCCAGATGCTCGCTGATGAGCAGGTCGGGCGTGCGGCTCTTGATCGGCTTGAACGGCCCGCGCACCTCGCGCTTCGCATCTGGCTTCATGTCGAAAGTCTCAAGCTGGCTCGGCCCACCAAACAGAAACAAAAAGATCACCGACTTCGCCTTCCCACCCGCAAAAGCCTGCTGAGCCTCCTGCGCGGCGAGCACTCCCGGCAACGTCATCCCAAACAGCCCCGCGCCGCCAATCTGCAACAGCTCACGACGCGTGACGCCGGAGCAGTTGGAACGAGATGTGCCGTTGATGGTGAGCATGAGGTCTGAACATACGGGCGGCGGACGACTGGGTTATCAGGCCAGCACCTCGCGGATCACATTCCCGTGGTCGATCTCCAGCCGCTTGCGCCCAGGCACCTCCAGCGCGCGCAGATCGATGCCAAGCAGATGACACGTCGTCGCGTGCAAGTCGGTGATGTAGTGGCCTTCGCCTTGAGCGTGATAGCCGAGTTCATCTGTCTCACCATGCACGGTGCCGCCCTTCGTGCCGCCGCCGGCGAACCAGATGGTGAAGCCGTGCGGATGATGATCGCGCCCATCCTTGTGACCGCTGCGCGTCTCCATGCCGGGTGTGCGGCCAAACTCAGTGCAGAACACGACGAGCGTCTCGTCCAACATGCCGCGCTGCTTCAAATCGCGCAGCAGGCCAGCGACCGGCTGATCCACGCTCTCGCACAAGCCCGTGTGGTTCTTCTGCAACTGCGCATGTGAATCCCATTTGCCGGTGTTCGATGGATACACCTGTACAAAACGCACTCCGCGCTCCACCAACCTTCGTGCAGCCAGGAAACGCTCTCCAGCATCCTTGGTCGCCGGTTTATCAATGCCGTAGAGCTTCCGCGTTGCATCGCTCTCGGTCTTCAAATCAAGCGTCTCGGGCACGGCCATCTGCATACGAAACGCCAGCTCATACGCGTGGATGCGCGCTCTCAACGACGCATCCTCGGGATACTCCACGGCGGTGAGTTGATTGAGGCGGTTGATGAGCTGGTATTCGAGCACCTGCTCGTCGGCGGATTGGCGCGGGTCGCGTTTGCCAAAGGGCAGCGGATTATTCGGATCGAGCGTCAGCGGCACGGCGGCGTGATCGGGGCCGAGATAGAGCGAATCAATTGAGAGCCGCTTCGTGCTGTCCGTGGGACCGCCTAGCACGACGAACTTCGGCAGGTTCTCATTGAGCGTGCCTAGGCCGTAATGCACCCACGAGCCGATGCAGGGCTGCTGCTCATCCAGCCGATGCCGCCCCGTGTGCAGTTGGTTTTCGGCGAAGTGGTCGTTGTCCGTCGTCCACATGTTCCGCACAAAGGCGATGTCATCGACGCACTTCGAGAGATGCGGCCACCAGTCGGTGATTTCCACGCCGCACTGGCCGTGTTTGCGGAAGCCGACCTGCATCGGGTAGATGCTCGGATAGACATCGCGCTCGTTCACCTCCTTCGCCGTCACCGAGCGGAAGCGCTTGTGATGCTTGTCGGACTTCAGCGGGTTCTCGAGCGGTGTCTTGTCAAAGCTCATGCCCGCATACTTCGTGAGCGCCGGTTTCGGATCGAAGGTTTCCACGTGGCTGTAGCCGCCCGAGAGAAAAATCCAGATCACCGACTTTGCTCGCGGAACTAGCGGCGTCAGCCCGGGCGATGCTTTAGCAATGCCATCGCTCATCAACGTGCCGCCCAACGCCAGCCCCGTGAACCCCATGCCCGCATCTGCAAGGAAGCGTCTGCGGCTGATCTGGCCGCAGGGGAAGGTGGAAGATGAATTCGGTCGGTTCATCGCACGGTGACGAAGTCGTTGTGGTTCAATAGCACCCGCACCAGGCTTTCCTTGCTGCCGTCCTTCAGAAAGTCGCGACACGAGGCCAGCTCGACCTCAGTCGGTGTGCGGCTCAGGATGTGCTCGAAGGCAGCAGTGATGAAATCGGGGGCGTCCGTTCCAATCTGCCGCACCAGGGCCGCACTGTGATCATGCACTAGCTTGCTGTTCGTCATCACCAGCGCCTGCTGCGGCAGCACGCTGCTGGTGCGGCGGTAGCAGTCCGTCGGCTCGGGCGCGTCAAACATCGCCGCCATGGCGCTGCGACCGCCAACCTCGGGATGGCAACTGAAGTAGAGACTGCGCCGCTTGCTCTTCTCCACCTCGGTGTTCTCAATCTCCTGTCCGCCCATCAATGGATCGAGCGCACCGGCCAGATGCAGCACGCTGTCGCGCACCACCTCCGCCTCCATGCGCGAGGCGTTCATGCGCCAGAGAAGCTTGTTGTCGGGGTCGGCCACCAAGGAACGGCGGTTTGCACCCGCCGCCGGCGATTGCAAATCGCCGCTCCTTGAAGCACGACGATAAACCGCACTCGTGACGATCAGCCTGTGCATGTGCTTCATGCTCCAGCCATTCTCCATCAACTCCGCCGCGAGCCAGTCGAGCAGCGCGGGATGGATCGGAGTCTTCCCATTACGGCCAAAATCAAACACGGATGGCACTAGCGGCTCCTGGAAATGCCGCATCCAGAGATGGTTCACCGCCACGCGCGCCGTCAGCGGATGATCTCGCCGCGTGAGCCAGTCGGCGAGGGCTTTGCGGCGTCCGGTGCTCTGATTCGGGAATGTCATCGTCACGGATGTGTAGCTGTCGGGCGACTTCGGTTTGTCGCGCTCGGTTTCGGCTTTGGTCAGAGCGGTTTTCGCCGCTGCCACGGCCTTGTTGGCAGCATCGCGGGTTTTGTCATCCGCACGGCCGAGATCATGCTCCGCCAGGGCCAGCGCAGCCTTGGCGGAGGCCACCGCGGCATCACGTTCCGTCTTCGCCGCTTTTGAGCGAGATTGGCAGCATCCGGCGAGCCGCCCACCTTCGCCTGATCGGCCGCGAATCGCGCGATGGCACTCGCCAACTCAGCGCGCGCGGCTTCGAGCGCCGTGCGCGTTTTCGGCGAGTCCAGCGAGAGCAACTCATCCTGCGCCTTCGTCACCGCATTCAAGCGCAGGCTCAGGTCGGTCTCCTGAATCTCTGGCCGCAAGCCGGGACGCACCGAGCCCTCCGGCAGGCTCACGGGCTGAATCGTCAGCGATCCAAGAAACGCGGGCACACCCGGAGCGAGCGACCCTTTGCTCTCCACGCGATTGCGCTCATCGCCGCCGGTGTAGAACCACGTCTTGGCATCGAGTTGCTTGTCAAAGACGCGCACGGCGCCGAGTCGGTTCGGTTTGCGCTGTTTCACATACTCATACTCCTGAAACGGTCCCGGATCGGCCTCGCCCGGCCAGCGATCCTGCCGAATACCGAGTGGCTCAAAGAACGCACGGAAGCGGAAGTAGTCCTCATGCGAGATGGGATCATACTTGTGATCATGACAGTGCGCGCAATTGAAGGTGAGGCCGAGGAAGGCCTTGCCGGTGTGCTCGATGGTGTCGCGCATCCATTGGTTCGGATTCAGCGCATACCAGTTCCGAATCAGAAAACCCGTCGCCACTGCCGCTTCATCATCGAGTGGAGCGATCTCATCCGCCGCAAGCATCTCCGCGAGCATCCGGTCGTAGCCTTTGTCCGCATTCAGCGACTTCACGATCCAATCGCGCCAGCGCCATATCTGCGGCGCGCTGTTCCACACGTCGTTTGCCGAGCGGCGGCCATACCAGTCGCTATAGCGCCAAACGTCCATCCAATGCCGCGCCCAGCGCTCACCATGTCGCGGATCATTCAGCAGCCGGTCCACCACGCGCTCGTAGGCATCGGGAGAGGTGTCAGCGAGAAAGGCGTGAAGCTCCTCACGCGTCGGCGGCAGGCCGATCAGATCGAGGTAAACTCGCCGCAGCAGCGTGGAGCGAGGCGCTTCTGGCAATGGTGTGAGTTGATTCGTCTCCAGCGCTTCATTCACGAACGCATCAATCGCATTCCTGCCTGCCGCCTTGGGCAATGCAGGCCGTTGCACACTTTGAAAAGCCCAATGCTGCCTCGGATCGGCCTCCGGCGTTTCATTGGCCAGTCCCGGTGCTCCGGCGTCGATCCACTCCCGTAGCATCGCGATCTGCTCCGCCGAAAGCGCCGCCGCCTCCTGGGGCATGCGCTTGTGCTCATCCGATTCGGACACACGCTCGATGATGAACTTCGCCGCCGAACCCGATTTGCCGCCCTTCAGTAAGAGCTGCACCGTGTCGAGCCGCAGCCCCGCCTTCTGCTTCAGCCCGCCGTGGCACGCATAGCACTTCTGCTTCAGCAGCGGCTTGATCTGCGTGGCATAATCCACCGCCCAGGCGCTGGAAGTGAGCGCGAGAAGTCCCAGGATGACCACGAATGAGCTTTTCATGTCGTGCGGAACATACGTCAGGCATGACGGCAAACTCGCCACCACCGCTCATTTGCGCCGGTCCAAGTATTCTTGCGCCTTCTTCCGAGCGATGGCGATCTCAGCTTCATTCAAACTGAAGCCCGTCGTGCCGGACT
>DAORHS010000038.1:0-13270 GCA_035438165.1 Prosthecobacter sp. | reverse complement strand
TCACCATCGCCCGCTCCCTCGTCACCTCGCCCAAGCTGCTCATGCTCGACGAGCCCTTCAGCGGCGTCGATCCCATCGCGGTGAGCGAGATCCAGGACATCATCCGCATGCTGCGCCAGGCCGGCCTGGCCATCCTGATCACCGACCACAACGTGCGCGAAACCCTCAACATCGTGGACCGTGCCTACCTCATCTTCGAGGGCCGGGTGCGCCGCCACGGCAGCAAAGATTTCCTTGTCAACGATGACGAAGCCCGCCGCCTCTACCTTGGCGAGGGCTTCACCATGTGACTTTATACCAACCCCGAACCCGGACAAACCACCATGCAAAAACACAACGTCAACCTCCCCATCATCGTCACGGCACGTCACATGGACGTCACCGAGGCGATCCGCGACTACGCCCACAAGAAGGTGGAGAGCCTTCATCTCGACTACCCGCGCATCATCGAGGCCAAAGTCATTCTCGACGTGCAGAACCACCGTCATCAGATCGCTGAAATCATCCTGTTCTGCGCCGACCACATCGTGATCGAGGTCAAGTCCACGTCCGAAGACGTTTACGCATCCATCGACGAAAGCATCGCCAAGATCGCCCGTCGCATGCGCAAGTACAAGACGCGCCTGCTCAAGAATCACCGCCCGCGCAAGGATGAGGGCTCCATCCGCCACCTCGAAGAACACGTGTTCCACCAGGAGGCCGTGCATGCTGAGGAAGACCACCTGGAACCGGCCTACGTGCACAAGGAGTCCTACAAGATCCGCCCCCTCTATGCCGACGAGGCCATCATGGATCTCGAAATCAGCGACCGTCCGTTTGTGCTCTTCCACAACCAGCAGACGCACCGTATGGCCATCCTGTTCCGTCGCAAAGACGGCGACTACGGCCTGATCGAGCCTGAGTTCAGCACGGCCACCAACGGTTCGGAGAAGTAACCCTTTCCCTCATCACCTTCACGGGGCGGCCTGGTTTCAGGCCGCCTCTTTTTTGTGCCGCGCCAGGTACTCGCGGCAGCTTTCCTCGCCCATGTATTTGGCCAGCAGACGCGGGTCGGTCTCGGTGAAGTCCACCATGATGAGACCATCGACGACGGAGGAAAAGTCCTTGTCCACGTTGAAGCTCAGCAGCGTCGCGTTCAGGCGCAGATAGTGCTTCAGCAGCACGGGGATGCCCTTGCCGTCGGTCTCCAGGCTGGAGATGAGCGCGGAGCAGTCATCCACGTTTTCGAGGTCGGCGCTGATGAACTCGCGCATCATGCGCCGCGTGCGCATGTAGCGGAACGGATTCCGTGCCTTCACGAAGCTGGAGAGGTGCGGGTGCATGCGGTTGTCCTGCAGGAACTCCACAATCATCTTCCGCGACAGGCTGCTGTAGTCCTTGCTGATGCTCACCGGGCCAAAGAGCTTCTTGTACTGCGGATTGCGGGCGATCCAGTGGGCGATGCCCTTCCACAGCAGGGGCAGCGAGGCCAGATGACGCTGGTAAGCCTTGATGATGAAGCTGCGCCCCATTTCCACAGCGTGCTCAAGGTTGGCCAGGAAGGGCTTCTCAAACCGGAACAACGTATTTGTGTAGAGCCCCTTCGGGCCGTACTCGCGCAGGATGACGTCAGCACGCCCCATGCGGTAGGCGCCGGCGACCTGCTCCTTCTCCTCGTCCCAAAGAATGAGGTGCTCGTAGTAGCGGTCGTACTTGTCGAGGTCGATCTCATTGCCGCTGCCTTCGCCGACTTCACGGAAGGTGATCTCACGCAGACGGCCGATCTCCGGCAGCAGGGTGGGGATCTCGTGCGAATGTGCCTGATACACGGACAGACCGCCCTGGCCCACCAGGCGGCCGCCGCGGGCGCGGAGGCGGTCGATCTCATCGGCCATGCGCTCCTGCTGAATTTCCGAAGGCGGTGTGATGGTGATGTTCTCACCCGCCACGGTGAGCTTCGCCCCCTTTTCTTTTCCGCGCTGGTGCAGCACAAAGGTATGGATGCGCAGATAGCGCGTGAGCGACTCGTCATCCTCGAATTTCTTCAGCCGCGAATACGGGATGGGATGCCCCACGCGCATCGGCACCGGCGTGTTGGCCCGGTTGCAAAACTCGCGCAGCAGCAGGCTCGTGCGCAGGCGCGGATGGATCATCCCGGCGGCATGAAACAGGGCGCTGTTGGAGCCCGGAAAATACACCGGCAGCACCGTCGCCTGGGTGCGCCGCACCAAGGAGCCGACATGATTGCTCCAGGCCGGTTCGTCGATGCCACGACCGGGCTTGTACGATGCCACCTCGCCCGCAGGGAAAATGACGAGCGTCCCGCCACCACGCAGCAGCCGGATCGCCTCCTTCATCGGCGCCAGGTTCTTCTTCGCCGCCGCTTCGCCGCCAAAGGGATCCACAGGGATCACATGATCCTCGAGTTCCTTCATCGCCAGCATCAGGGAATTCGTCATCACCTTCAACTCCGGCCGGAACTGCGCCGCCCAGCGGGTGAGCATGATCGGGTCGATGATGCCGAAGGGATGGTTTGCCACGATGATCAGCGGCCCCTGCTTCGGAAACTCAAACTCCGCCGGCAGATCCACATCCTCCTGAAGTTTGAACGCGTGCGCCACCGAATCAAACCACGCGAACACCTTCGGGTGCTGCGGATGCTCGCGGAAAAGCCGGGCTGATTCCTGATAGACCGCATCGAATCCGCGCAGGCCAAGCGCCTTTTCAACGGCAGGGCCCAGCAGACGGTAAATCCGGCGCTGAAGAGGGGTTTTGAGGTGCTCGCTGAGGTCGAAGACCATGGGATGGTCAGAGGGTTGGGATGACCGTCGCCATCCATCCGCCTGAATACGCATCTGGCAAGCGGCTTCAACGTATCGTTTTCGCCATTCTTAATTTTGAAAAAACTGGAACCAGCATTTCTTCGGTGAGCTTGCTGTGTCCAAGGGATTAGCCAAAGCTCTGGTTCACTGGAGGCTGATTTTGCGCGATGACCAAGGCATGGCAAGCCACGTCGCGCTGACGGAGATGAACATTGAGATGAATGGACAGCCAACGAAGTGTGGAGCAGTCGGAGGACTGTTCACACCGCCTCACCTCCAAGGCAGAGGGTTTGGAAACGCCCTGATGGACCGGGCGGAGGAGTTCATCTTTGACCGGCTAAAGTTTTCCATGGGCATTCTCTTCTGTTTGTCTGAACTCGTCCCGTTTTATGCCAAGCGAGGTTGGTCGCTGGTCGATCAGCCGGTGACGCTGGAGCAAAAGAACGACGTGGTGACCTGGGGAGCGGCGGTCATGCTCCTGTCAGCAGACCGCGCCCAGAAAGGACATCATTCGATCCATGTTCCGACAGGCAGAAGCACGGGCATCGAGAAAATTGACCGGTCGGCCGAATGAACCCCAGGCAATAGCCCATTCGCCTCCTTTTCGATCTCTGCTTTTTCTGTAACCAGGAAGACCTGCGGAACATTCTGTGGTTGCAGTCCTTTCGTTACGCCTATCCCGGCAACCTTCTTCGCCATGTTCAAGCCCGCACTCATCCTTTGTTTTGTCGCCCTGCAAATCGTCCCTGCGTCCGCCCAAACGCGCCTGCGTGAGCGATTGCGCGAAGCGCTGATCCGCCGAACAGGTGGCGACTCGGTCGAACTCAGCTACGGCAGCGATCCGCTGCAGAAGCTCGACTTCTGGAAATCCGAATCGTTGAACGCGCCGCTCGTGATCTTTGTCCACGGCGGCGGCTGGAAGCGCGGGGACAAGCGGGATGCGACGGGTGAGAAGTCGAAGCACTATCACCAGCAGGGGTATGCGTTCGCTTCAATCAACTACCGTCTCGTGCCTGCGGCCACGGTGGAGCAGCAGGCGCAGGATGTGGCGAATGCCATCGCGCATCTCATCAGTCACGCCGAGACACTTGGCTTCGACGGCAAACGTGTGGCGCTCATGGGCCACAGTGCGGGTGCGCAACTGTCAGCGCTGGTCGGCACGGATCTCGGCTATCTCAACAAGGCCGGCCTGAATGCGAAGTCACTACGCGGTGTGATCCCGCTCGATGGCGCGTGCTACGACGTACCGCGCCAGATTGTGGAAGGCGGCCAGTTCATGCACGACACCTATTTGCAGGCCTTCGGCACCGATCCGAAGAGGCAGGCCGCCCTGTCGCCGACGAAGCACGCCGATGCGCCGAACGCGCCCGCCTTTCTCATCCTGCATGTGCAGCGTGAAGACGGCACCGCGCAGTCCAAAGCGCTCGCAGCCGCGCTGCGCGAGGCTGGAACCTCTGTCGAGATCCAGGGCTTCGCCGGCATCGGCCTCAAAGGCCACGCCGAGATCAACCGTCACATGGGCGATTCCTCCTACCCGGCCACGCCGGTCGTTGATGCGTGGCTGAAGCGGATGTTTGACCATTGAGCGGCTAGGAATGCCGGTTCGGGTCGTTCTCAAACGGCCATGAAATCTGTCCCGACCTTTTTTCTGCTCACGTTCGGCCTCGCGAGTTCCATTCTCGCTGAGGAGGATGCCAAGAAACTCCTCGAACAAAGCCACACCACCGGTGGACTAGTGGTGCATGTGGGCGCGGGGGATGGGGTGCTGGCGGCGGACATCGCGGCGGCGCGGACGTCGTTGATCGTGCAGGCGCTGGATGACGATGCGGCTGCGGTGACGCAGGCGCGGACAAAGTTTCGTGAGAGTGCGGCGGCCTCGCGGCTTTCGGCGGAGGTTTGGACGCGGAAGGACCTGCCGCATGCGGAGAATCTGGTGAACCTGCTGCTGCTCGATGAGGGTGCGCAGATTCCCAAAGAGGAGGCGATGCGCGTGCTGGCTCCGGGCGGTACGGTGATGCGGAAGAACGATGGAGCGTGGACGGCGGAGACGAAACCGCACGCGCCGAAGACGGTGGAATGGACGCACTATCAATACGACGCCGCGAACAATCCGGTGGGCGAGGACAAGAGCTGCGGTCTGCCGCGTCGCTTTCAGTGGGCGGGCACGCCGCTGTGGTCGCTGGCGCATGAGAGCATGGCGAGCCTGAACGCGATGGTGTCGGCGAACGGGCGCGTGTTTTACATCATGGACGAGGGGGCGAGCGCATCCGTGCAACTCGCGTCGGACTGGAAGCTCGTGGCGCGGGATGCGCATAACGGCGTCGTGCTGTGGAAGAAGCCGCTCACGCAGTGGCTCACGCGCTTCTGGCCGTGGAAGAGCGGTCCGGCGCAGATGCCGCGCAAGCTGATCGCCATCGGTGATCGTGTTTATGCGCCGCTCGACATCAACGGGCCGCTGATCGAGTTCGACGCGGCCACGGGCGAGCAGTTGCGCGTGTATGAGGAAACGACTGCGGCGGAGGAAGTGATCTCCACGCAGGGCATCCTGCTCGTGGTGAGCAATCCCAACCCGCCGGACATGAAGGCGATCGCGGAGGAGACGCAGAAGCGCCGCCACTTCAGCTACGACGGCCGGAATCGTGTGGTGCTGGATCACACCGCGCCGCAAAACGTCATCGCGGTCGAGGCGGCCACCGGCAAGGTTTTGTGGAAGCACCCCGGGCCGCAGATCAGCGTGCTTACGCTCGCCGCGCTCGGCGACAACGTGGTCTATCATGACGGCTTCAGCCTCGTGTGCCTCGATTTGAAAACGGGCGCGCAGAAGTGGAAGTCCGCGCCGATTGTGCAGACGACGAAGCCGCTCTTCAGCTTCTCCGAGGAGTCGCCCACAGTCGTGCTGAACGACAAGGCGGTGTATTACGCCTGGAATCGCAAGCTCACGACCGTCTCGCTCGCCGATGGCAAGCTGCTGTGGGAGGCACCGTGGGTGGACAATGATTATCGCAGTCCGGTGAGTGTCATGCTCATGCAGGATCTCGTGTGGTCGATGAACATCGCCTCCGCGAAGTCCACCGGCACGTTCATGGGGCGCGATTTGATCACGGGCGAGGTGAAGAAGGAGTTCGACCTGCCGCCGTTCAAGGGCATCGGCCACCACCGCTGCTACAAGGCGAAGGCGAGCGGCGACTTCGTGCTGCTGTCGCGTTCCGGCGTCGAGTATGTGAATCCCACGGATCAGAGCTACAGCGAGAACCATTGGATTCGCGGCGCGTGCCTCTACGGCATCCTGCCCGCGAACGGCCTGCTCTATTCCACGCCGCACGCCTGCGCCTGTTACATCAAAGGCAAGCTCAACGGCTTCACCGCGATGTCGCCCGGTCTCACGGAGACGATGAAGCCCGCGAAGGACAAGGCGGACCCGATTGAGAAAGGTTCGTCGTATTTGGCGAAGGTCGAGGCGGTAGCTGATCCGGAGGGCTGGCCGACCTATCGTCACGATGTCTCGCGCAGCGGCAAGGCGAGCACCACCGTCACGACCGACCTCAAGCAGACGTGGAAGACGCCGATCGGTGGCGAATTGACGAGCCTCGTCGTCGCGGAAGGACTCGCCATCGTCGCACAGAAGGACCGCAACACCATCGTCGCACTTGATGCGGAAACGGGCGCACCGAATTGGAAGTTCACCGCCGGTGGCACGATTGATTCACCGCCCACCGTCGATGGCGGCTTCGTCTATTTTGGCAGCGCCGACGGCTGCGTGTATCGCCTGCTCGCCAGCGATGGATCGCTCTGCTGGCGCACCCGCGCCGCGCCGGATGAGCGTCGCGTCGTCGCTTATGGCCGTCTGGAATCCGCGTGGCCGGTGCATGGCAGCGTGCTGGTGGAAAACGGCATCGTCTATGCCGCCGCAGGTCGCTCGTCCTTCCTCGACGGCGGCATCCGCATGGTGAAAATCAAGGCGCAGACCGGCGAGTTCTTTGGCGACGAACGCGTCTATGACATGGAGACCGGCACCGAGCCGCCGGTGACGAGTTCCTTCGAGATGGACGGCGCTTTGCCAGACATCCTCTCCAGCCAGGACGGCATGGTGTTCATGCGCCACCGCACTTTTGACAAAGAGAGCCTCTCGCAGCGCGAGCCCGCGCCGCATCTCTACTCGCCCACCGGCTACCTCGACGACAACTGGTGGCACCGCACCTACTGGGTCTATGGCGAGGACACGAAGAGCGGCTACGGCGGTTGGTGGCAGAGCGGCAACAAGCTCCCTGCGGGCCGCATCCTCGTCGTCGGCGATGACGCCGTGTATGGCTTCGGTCGTAACTTCTACGCCGGTCAAAACTCCGCGCAGTTCTCGCGCGGCGAGAAATACGTGCTTAGCGCGTCCGAAAAACGCGCCGGTGCGGACCCCGACTTCTCGCCCGCGATGAAGGATCACAAGGAAGGCACTTACTTGAAGACTGACTGGACGAAGCTGCGCACCACGCCGGTGAAATGGTCCGACGAGATTCCCTTCAGCGTCCGCGCCATGGTGCTCGCCGACAAGATGCTCTTCGCCGCCGGTCCCTATGGCGATGCCGTCCGCTCTGATGACGCCTTCACTGGCAAGCGCGGCGTGCGACTCGCCGCCGCCGCTACGAAAGATGGCAAACTGCTCGCCAGCTACGCCATCGACGCCATGCCCGTGTTTGACGGCCTCGCCGCCGCGAACGGTCGCCTATACTTGTCGATGCAGGACGGCAGCATCGCCTGCTTCGGCGCTCAGGGGAAAGTGCTCGAATCCAAACTCGGCGAACCCATCGAAGTCCTTCCCGAAGAGCTGCTTCCCGACGACAACGAGTACCGCAAGGAGTTCCAGGAGAAGCTCGGCATCACCGACGGCGGCAACAAAGCAAAGGGCAAAGGCAAAGCCGCACCCGCCAAACGCGCGCAGATCACCGGCGAAGACATCTCGTATCGCTTCGCCAAGGTCACCGGCGGCAAGGTCGTCAATAGCGAGCTCGGCTACCGTCTCGCCGCCGATGAAGACAGTGTCGTGCAGGCGCTCTACGAATTCGGCAAGCCCGTCACCACGAAGACCACGTGGACCTTCAAGCTCCAGCGCACGCCCGGCTTCCCGAACCCGCCCTACTACGGCAACGGCTTCTTCGTCCTCGGCGACGGTACGAAGGACGAGCAGCTCATCAAATGCGGCATGCAATTCATCCGCGGCAGCCTCGTCATCTTCCAGGATGCCACGCCGAACCAAAAGGGCGAAAAACTCGCCTTCGAAGGCGACGCCAATGCCGTCATCGAACTCGCCGTCACCTTCGATCCCGAAGCCCAGACCATCACCCTCAAAGCCGGCAAGCAATCCCTCACCGCCAAGCTCGCCAGGCCCCTCAAACAAATCACCCACACCGGCTTCGCCACCTGGAAAGCCGTCACCGACTTCGGTGCGCTGGGGCAGGAGTGAGGTGGAGGTCGCACTTTGATGATCACCCGAAAGCTCTCGTATCCCATCGTCACCGCAGCGGATACCGCTTCTTCATGTGGGCGTACGCCAGGTTTGACACTTCGCGGATGACGTTGGCGCGGCGGGAGATCCAGGAGCCGTAGGAGGAAACGCGGACGGTGCTGTCGATGACGCCGATGACGATGTATGGGTAGCTGCGGCCATTCGTGCCCTGCGCGACGAGGATGCCCATGTCGCCGCAGCACATGGCGGTGCTGCCGGTCTTGTCATAGACGCGGGTGCCGGAGGG
This sequence comes from Prosthecobacter sp., assembly GCA_035438165.1. Lineage (GTDB taxonomy): Bacteria > Verrucomicrobiota > Verrucomicrobiia > Verrucomicrobiales > Verrucomicrobiaceae > Prosthecobacter. Next base: position 4,728 of record DAORHS010000038.1, on the reverse strand, counting down.
AATGCGGCTGGCCTTGGTGTAAAGCCGATCGGGGCCAGGCAGAGCCATGAGACGGAGGAGTTCGGTCGAGGAGGGGAGCTGCTTTTTCCAAAGCGCGGTGAGAAAGCCCGCGTAGTCGTCGGCGGAGCCGAGGTTGCGATAGGCGCGACCATTCGAGGGGATGTATTCGACGAGGCGGAGGTTGCGACAGAGGCCGGGGTAATGACGCGCGAGCAGCGCCTTCGTGGCCGTGGGGCCGCCGGTTTGTTTCATGACCCAGTTCGTGGAGCTGTTGCTGCTCTTCTGGATCATGAGCTCCATGTGCCGCCGGCTGCTGGGGCCGTAGGAAAGCTTTCCCGCCTTCACCTGATGGAAAAAGGCGAGCGCCAGGAAGGGCTTGATCATGCTGGCTGCCTGCCGCGGCGAGTTTTCGTTGATGCTGGCAAGCGTGGCACCGGTGCTGAGGTCACGGACCAGCCAGGCGGTGCGCTCATTGCCCGAAATGCCGCCGCGGGTACGGAGCGACTTGACGTAGCTTTCGATCTGAGATTCGAGAGGGCTGTCCACGGCGGCGCGGATTGAGGCCGCCGATGACAGGGCGATGAAGGCGGCTGTCAGCACCGCCCAAATGAATGGAGGAGTCCTTGGGGTGAGCACGATGCCTACTGATGGGACACTTTCGCAGAATTTCACGACTCGATTTCGCCAAATGCGCAACAGGGCCAATCAATGCGAAGCATCCCTGCCGCACCAAACTTGGACAGCATCCGACCGGAAGCCACGTTGACCTCCCAAATTCACCATGATGAACCGGAGACAATTTTTGGGAAGCTTCACAGGCGCGGCATTGGTTGGAGCGCCGTCGCTCATTGCCGCATCCAATGTGATCACGCTGGGCGCGGAGCATGAAGCGCTGCTGAGAGCACGCCATCGGCGCATCGTGATGCAGCATGATGTGTTCTGGGTGCTGCTGAACTACCTCAAGATGCATCCCGAGGGCGTGCCGCCGTTCGAGCCGTTTCGCGATGCGGTATTTGGTTATGCGGACGAGCCGGGCAGTCAGATCGATGCGATCTGGTGGGACATCGGCGGCAATCCGGTGGGCAGCGTGTACCCGAGCGCTGTCTTTCAGCCGGAGATTCATCCGCTGGTGAAGCGCTGGCATGAAGCGGGCGTGGACTGGCGCAAGGAACTCATCAACGAGACACGCCGCCGCAAGCTGGAGACGTTTTGGAATCATCGCATCAGCGAGGTGGACATCCTGCCGGAAGGCGGTCATGCGAAGGAACCCTGCCCGCTCAAGGTGCAGCATCCCGACTGGGTGCTGCCGGTGACGTGGTGGCCGCATGGCATGTGGAATCTCGCGGCGGCGGGCTTGCGCGAGCACAAGGTCGCCGTGCTGCGCGAACTCGCGACGCGCTTCGACCTTGACGGCATCCAGATCGACTTCGCCCGCCACGTGCCCTGCCTGCCCGTCGGTCGACAATGGGACATGCGCGAGCATGTGACCGAGTTCATGCGGATGACGCGCACGATGCTGCTGGAGGTCGCGCAGCAACGCGGCCGCCCGTTCATGCTCGCCGCGCGAGTGCCGCAGACGCTCGACGGCTGTCATGCGGACGGTTTTGATGTCAAAGCATGGGCGGAACAGAAACTGGTCGATGTGCTCACGCTCGGATCGCGCACGATGGATGTGGACGTGGAGGGCATTCGCGCGGCCGTTGGAGCCGACATCCAGTTGCAGCCCTGCTTTGACGATCATCACGCCACCGACGGATACCGCTACGCGCCCATCGAGTACGTGCGCGGCGTGTTTGCGAATCACTTCCAGCGCGGCGCGAACAGCGTGGTCACTTTCAACTGGTCCATGGCCACGCCCGAACTGGCCGGGACCGTCGGCGGCGAGATCGCGCCGCTCACTCATCAAATCGCGTTCAAGGAGATCGGCGATCCGAACACGCTCGCCGGCAAGGACAAGGCCTTCGCCGTCGAACGTCGCGGAGGCTATCCCTGGGCCGACGGCTTCTTCAATCGCAACGACAGCGCTCCGCTGCCGCTGAAACTCGACCACACTGCCAAACTCACCCTGCATGTCAGCGACGTGCCATCCGCCAAGACGAAACTGACGCTGCGCTGCATCCTCTTCGAAGCCAGCGAGACCGACACCTTCGAGATCCTCTTCAACGGCACGCCCGTGAAGATCAGCACTATCGACCCGACGTGGAAAGATCCGCAAATCTTCTCCCCCAAGCCGCAACCCGCCTCCGGTGGCAAAGGGATCTACAAGATCAACCCGAAGCAGCAGTTGCTGCGCATCGAAGGCACCGTGCCGAACGATGCGTGGAAGATCGGAGCCAACGAAGTGAGCCTTCGTATCACCTCATCGCCGGAAAGAGTCGTGCAGTTGGAAAAAGTGGAGGCGTATCTGAACTATGCTGTTGTTTGAGCCGAATCTGGATTCGATGAAGACTGAACTGCGTGAGACGCGTTTGGTTGGTTCATGAAATCCGCCCTCGCCCTGATTCCACTTCTCTTTCTCACGAGCCTCCGCGCTGCGGAGGAACTGCCCGAGCCGCTGATAAGCTGGAAATATCCGCCGGAGATGACCGGCTCGCGTGTCGAGGTGTATCGCACGATCGGCGATGTGAAGATCAACGCGTACATCTTTGAGCCGAAGGGCCACGCGAAGACGGATCGCAGGCCGGTGGCGGTGTTCTTTTTCGGCGGTGGCTGGAAAGGCGGCACGCCGGGTCAGTTTCTGCCGCAGTGCCTGCACCTCGCGGAGCGCGGCATGGTGGCGATCTCGGTCGATTACCGCGTGAAGAGCCGACACAACGTCTTCCCACAGGACTGTGTGCGTGATGCGAAGGCGGCGATCCGCTGGGTGCGTGCGAACGCGGAACGACTCGGCATTGATCCTGATCGCATCGTCGCCGGTGGCGGCTCCGCGGGCGGTCATCTCGCCGCCGCGACAGCCCTGCTGCCCGGATTTGAGGACGAAGACAACAAGGGCGTCAGCTCCATGCCGAATGCGATGCTGCTCTTCAATCCCGCCGTCGTCATGGCGCCGGTGGAAGGGCATCCCGACCTGCTGACCGCAGAAAAATTCACCGATATCGGCGAGCGCTGCAACGGCCGGCCGTTGGAGGTGTCGCCCTATCATTTTGTGCGCGCCGGACTGCCGCCGAGCATCATCTTCCACGGCATGAATGACGAAGCGGTGCCGTTTCCGACCGTGCAGTTGTTTCAAAAGGCGATGAGCGCCGCCGGTAATCGCAGCGAACTGAAAGCCTACGAGGGGCAGCCGCATGGTTTCTTCAATCCGGGGCGCTGGAAGGATGAAGCCGGCGCCGGGGCCAGGCTGCACTACTACAAGACGCTGGCGGAGGTGGATACCTTCCTCGAATCGCTCGACTACCTCACGCCCGCGCCGATCACGGAAACATTCGACGGCAGCTTCGACGCGAAACGCTTCACCACGCCGATTCCGAACAAGAACACCGAGGTGCGCGACGGCGTGCTGTGGACGCGCGGCAGCAGCGGCGGGAAGTATCCGCCGATGGTCTATCTCCCGGTGAGCAGCAAGGATCTCTCCATCTCCTTCCGCTACCGCCACCTCGGCCCGGGTGGGATGCTGTGGTTCTTTGTCGATGGTGACGACGGATTCGGCAGCGTGGACCACATGCTGCGCGTGAAACTGCTGCGCGAAGGCGTGCTGCTCGAAGTCGATGGCCACACGAAGGACGCCAATCATCCGCTCCTCCAGAAAACACGTCCGGTTGATGCTGTCAGCGGCGCTTTCCGAACGAACGAGCTTTTTCCGACTGAAAAAGTCGATCTCAGCGCCAACGCGTGGCATACCGTCAAACTCGTGTTCCGAGGGGAATCGGTGACGATGAGCGTCGATGACAAGCTGTGGTCCCGGACGCTCGTCCGCTCCAACTTTGATGCCGCGAAGCGCAAGCTGCTCTGGATGCAGAACGGCGGCGAAAAGGGGATCGAAATCGATGACATCCGCGTTGAATCCAGCCACCACCAACCATGAAAACCACCCTGGCGCTTGCCGCCCTTCTTGCCGTTTCCAGCTTCACCTTCGCAGGCGATGCCAAGCCGCTGCTGCATGAGCACGCGCTGCCCATGCTCGCCGCGCCGGATTTCAAAGGGCCGCTCGACGCGAGTTTCAGCATCGCCAAAGGGAGGTGGACGCCGGAGGGCGGCGTGTTGAGCGTGCTCGACCTGCCGGAGGAGAAGCACATCCCGGTGCTGCATCACAAGGTGGGTTTAGCGAGCGCAACGATCGAGGTGGAGTTCTTGATCGAGGGTCCCGGCAGTTTTCTGGTGGGCTGTGATTCGGACAAGCATGTTGGTCGTGTGGTCATCAATGCCGCAGGACTGAGCATCGCCGAAGATTCCGTGAAGCCGTCTCATACGATCGCGAAGCTTCCGATGGCGGTGAGGCCGAACGAATGGCACAAGCTGCGCGTCGAGTGGAAAGGCGATCAGATGGCGGCCAGTCTCGACGGCCAGGAGTTGCGTGCCCAACACGCCTTCCTCGCCACTCCAAAGGCTCGAAGCTGGCTGGCGGCCGGCAAGTCGGTGAAGGTGCGCAATCTCAAGATCAGCGGCAGCCCGTGACCTCAAGGCTTGGTGCCGAAGCGAATGATCAATGCGGCGATGGCAGCGCCGACGAGGTTTGAGACGAGGTCCCAGCCGGTGTTGATGTAGCCGCCAACGTTGGTTTCGGGGACC
>DAORHS010000037.1:0-13588 GCA_035438165.1 Prosthecobacter sp. | reverse complement strand
ACCGCATGGACAATTCCCGCATCGCTCAAGAATCCGCCTTCGCAGACGTATTGTCCCCGTGATTCGCCCCCTCATCACCTTCGCCCTCGCCACGTCCGCGCTCGCGGAGCCCATCGACTTTTCCAAGCAGATTCGCCCGATTCTGAGCGAGAACTGCTTCTTCTGCCACGGTCCCGATGAAAAGAAGCGCGAGGCCGGCCTGCGCCTGGATGACGAAACGAGCTCCAAGAAGAACAACGACGGCGTGATTGCCGTGGTGCCGGGGAATCCGGAGAAGAGCGCCCTGATCGAGCGTGTGCTCTCGAAAGATCCCGACGAGGTCATGCCGCCGCCGAAGCAGCACAAGACGATCTCACCTGCGCAGGTGGCGCTGCTCAAGGAGTGGATCAAGCAGGGCGCGAAGTGGGGGAAGCACTGGAGCTATGAGAAGGTGGTGAGGCCGAAGGTGCCGACGCCGAGTTCCAAGTTTCAGGTTTCAGGTTCCAAGTTGGGAGCCATCGATGCGTTTCTGGCCGCGCGTCTAGAAAAGGAAGGGCTGTCCTTTTCATCAAAGGCGGACCGTGCCACGCTCATCCGCCGCGTGGCGCTGGATCTCACCGGCCTGCCCCCGACGCTGGAGGAACTCGCACGGTTTTCGTCGGACAAGTCTGACTTGTCCGACGTCGTGGCGCACTACCTCAACAAACCCAGCTACGGAGAGCACTGGGCCCGCCAGTGGCTCGATCTCGCCCGTTACGCGGACAGTTCCGGCTATCCGAGCGATCAGCCGCGTGAAATCTGGGCCTACCGGGACTGGGTCATCCGCGCGCTGAACTCGAACATGCCCTTCGACCAGTTCACCATCGAGCAAAACGCGGGCGATCTGCTGCCGAACCCCACGGATGATCAACTCATCGCCACCGCGTTTCATCGGAACACGATGACGCAGAACGAAGGCGGCACGGACGACGAGGAATTCCGCAACGCGGCCGTCATCGACCGCGTGAACACGACCTTCGCGGTCTGGATGGGCACCACGATGGCCTGTGCGCAGTGCCACACGCACAAGTACGATCCCATCACCATCAATGAGTACTTCCAGTTCTACGCCTTCCTCAATCAAAGCGCCGACAGCGACAAAAAGGACGAAGTGCCGCTGCACAGCTTCGACACGCCGGAGACGAGACAGCAGCGCGAAGCCCTCAAGGCCGAGATCGCGGCGCTGGAGTCGCAATTCACGAAACCGGATGCGAAATGGCTCGCCGGACTCGACGCTTGGGATCGTGGCTTCGCGCGTGACTTGGGCTGGCAGACGCCGAAGCCACTCGCGGTGAGCACGCAGTCGAAACAAAGCGCTGCCATCGCCGCAGACGGCACCGTTTCCATCCCGAAGACGAGCGACACGGACACCTACACCATCGAGTTGCCCGCCAACGGCGACAAACTCAGCGCCCTGCGCCTCGAAACGATGCCTTCGGCAGGATTTGGCAACTTCGTCATCTCCGACGTGAAAGCGGAAGTCGTCCCGCCGGATGCGAAGGCCGCGCCGAGGGCGCGCTACGTGCGCATCGAGCTGCCAGGCGCGAAAAAGATGCTCCAACTCGCCGAGGTGCAGGTCTTCAGCGGCGCGGAAAACATCGCGCCGAAGGGCGTGGCCAAGCAAAGCAGCATGTACACTGATGCGGCCGCCAAACGTGCCAACGACGGCAACACCGAAGGCGATTACTCCAAGAGCAGCGTCTCGCACACCGCCGGCACGGACAACGATCCGTGGTGGGAGGTGGATCTGAAGGCCGCGAAGCCGATTGATCGCGTCGTCGTGTGGAATCGAACCGACGGCGGCTCCGGCAAGCGGCTCGACGGTTTCCACGTCGTGCTGCTCGATGACAAACGCCAGACCGTGTGGAAGAGCGACGCCACGCCTGCGCCTGACAAAGACAAGGCCTTTGCCATCAGCGGCCCCGTGGCCGTGAGCTTCACCACTGCGCTGGCGGACTATGAGCAGAGCGGATTCGCCGCTGCTTCGGTTTTGAAGCCGAAGGACAAAAAGAATCAAGGCTGGGCCGTCGCTGGTGCCACCGACAAGCCGCACACGCTCACCTTGCTCGCCGCATCGCCCGTCGTTGTGCCGCAGGGCTCGAAGTTGCGCATCACGCTCGCGCAGAACAGCGAGTTCAAGCAGCACACGCTCGGCAAATTCCGACTCAGCTTCACCGGCGATGCGCGTGTGCAGCAGGTGACGAAGGTGCCCGCGAATGTCGTCGCCGCCTTGTCCCAAGCGGAACGCACTCCGGCGCAGCAGAAGACCGTGGTGGATTACTATGTGCGCAACATCGCGAAGGAATCCGCCGCCGAGCGCACGCGCCTCGCTGCCGCCATCAAGGAACTCGCCGCGGTCAAGCCGGTCAGCGTGCCTATCATGCGCGATCTCGATCCGAAACAGCGTCGCGTGACGAAAGTGCAGCTTCGCGGCAACTGGCAGTCGCTCGGCGATGAAGTGAACGAGGCCACGCCCGCTGTGTTCAATCCGCTGCCCGCGAACGAGCCAAAGAATCGCCTCACGATGGCGAAGTGGCTCGTCAGCCGCGACAATCCGCTCACCGCACGCGTGACGGTGAATCGCCTGTGGGAAAGCATCTTCGGCACCGGCATCGTGCGTAGCAGCGAAGAATTCGGCAGCCAGGGTGATCTGCCTTTCCATCCTGAATTGCTCGACTGGCTCGCCGCCGAACTCATGGACAGCGGCTGGGACATCAAACACCTGCTCAAGCTGATGCTCACCAGCCAGGCCTATCAGCAAAGCTCCAAATCCACGCCCGAACTCAACGAACGCGATCCCGACAATCGCCTGCTCGCTCGCGGTCCGCGCTTCCGCCCCACGGGCGAGCAAATGCGCGATCAGGCGCTCTTTGTCAGCGGCCTGCTCAGCCCGAAAATGTTCGGAGTGCCCGTGCGTCCCGTCACGCCAAACCTCGGCCTCAGCACCGCGTTCGGCCGCAGCAACGACTGGACCGTGAGCACAGGCGAGGACGCCCACCGCCGCAGTCTCTACACCGAGGTCCGCCGCAACAGTCCCTATGCGAGCTTCACCACCTTCGACGCCGGCAACCGCGAGGTCTGCATGATCCGTCGCAGCCGCACGAACACGCCGCTGCAGGCCTTCGTGACGCTGAACGACCCCGTCTTCATCGAAACGCATCAGGCGATGGCGCGCCGCCTCGTTGCCAAAGCCAAAACGACCCCCGAACGTCTCGCGCATCTCTTCAAACTCTGCCTCAGCCGCGAACCCACCGCACACGAAGTGGCCGCGCTCACGCAGCTTCACGCCGATAACCTTGTTACGTATCAAAAAGACACCGCCGCCGCGACCAAGATGGCCACCGATCCCCTCGGCCCCGCCGACAAAGACGCCAACCTCCCCGAACTCGCCGCCTGGACGACCATCGCGAACGTGGTGATGAATCTGGATGAGTTTTTGATGCGCCGTTAACTTCCTCCCACCTGCTTTTATGAATCCGATTGTTCACGACCAACTCCAGCTCACGACCCGCCGTCAGTTCCTCGGCAATGCGGGGCAGTTCAGCCTCGGGGCCATCGCGATGCATGCGATGCAGCAGAGCGCGACGGCGAGTCCGCAGTCGGATAATCCGATGCTGCCGCAGAAGCCGCATCATGCAGCAAAGGCGAAGCGCGTGATCTACCTGCACATGAGCGGTGCGCCGCCGCATCTGGACCTGTTTGATTACAAGCCGGAGCTGGTGAAGCGCAGCGGTCAGGACTGCCCGGATTCGATTCTCAAAGGCCGGCGCTTTGCCTTCACCACCGGCGTGCCGAAGCTGATGGGCACGCCACGCACGTTTGCGCGTTATGGGAAGGCGGGGATGTGGATGAGTGATGCGTGTCCGAACTTCCACACCATCGCGGACGAGATGTGCATGATCCGCTCGATGAACACGGATCAGTTCAACCACGCGCCGGCGGAGCTGCTGCTGTTCACCGGTCATGCGCGGCAGGGACGGCCGTCGATGGGTTCGTGGGCGACCTACGGTCTCGGCACGGAAAATCAGGATTTGCCCGGCTTCGTCAGTCTCATCTCCAGCGGCACGCAGCCGAGCGGCGGGCAGGGATTGTGGGGCAGCGGCTTCATTCCGAGCGTGTATCAAGGCGTGCAATGCCGCAGCAAGGGCGATCCCGTGTTGTTTGTGAGCGATCCGGCCGGCATGAACCGCGACATGCGCCGCAAGACGCTGGATGTGCTCAATCAGCTCAATCAGCAGCAGGTCGCCGAGTTTGGTCATCCGGAGACTGTCACGCGCATCGCGCAATACGAACTCGCCTTCCGCATGCAGACCAGCGTGCCGGAGGTGATGGACATCTCGAAGGAGCCGCCGCACGTCATCGAAGCCTACGGCGCGAAGCCGGGTGAATCGAGCTTTGCCAACAATTGCCTGCTCGCGCGTCGTCTGGTCGAGCAGGGCGTGCGATTTGTGCAGCTCTTCGACTGGGGCTGGGACTTCCACGGCACGGGGCCTGACAACGGCATCGAAGACGGCCTGACGAAAAAAGTCGCCGCCACGGACAAGCCGGTGGCCGCGCTGATCAAAGATCTCAAGCAACGCGGCCTGCTCGATGACACACTCGTCATCTGGGGCGGCGAATTCGGCCGCACGCCCTTCCGCGAAGGCCGCACCGCCGCGAGCAAGGTGCTTGGCCGTGACCATTATCCCGACTGCTTCACGCTCTTCATGGCCGGCGGCGGCGTGAAGGCCGGATTCGACTACGGCAGCACCGACGAACTCGGTTTCAGCGTGGCCGAGAACAAAGTTCACGTTCACGATTTCCAGGCCACGGTGATGCACCTGCTCGGCTTCGACCACGAACGCCTGACGTATCGCTTCCAAGGCCGCGATTACCGCCTCACCGACATCCACGGGCATGTGGTGAAGGATCTGGTGTTGTGATTTAGGAACGTCGTTTCGTCGGCAGGGAATGCTTGTGTCGCAGGCGCGGGAGGCTTAGTTGACCGATGCCGTCTTCGGACCCAGACTCCCATTCCACGCAGGAACGCCTCTGGCGCATCATTTTCCTGTCAGACACGAAAGCAGGGCGCATTTTTGACATCGTCCTGCTGTGGCTCATCGGGTTGAGCGTTCTGACGATCATGCTCGAAAGCGTCGATGAGCTGCGGGAGCAGCACGGCACGCTGTTTGTGACTCTGGAGTGGGTTTTCACCGGGCTGTTCACGCTGGAGTATGGGGCGCGGCTCAGCGTGGTGCGGCGGCGGTGGCGGTATGCGGGCAGTTTTTTTGGTCTTGTTGATCTACTTTCCATCCTGCCAGCCTACATCGAGCTGCTGATGCCGGGATCACATTATCTTACGACGGTGCGCATCCTACGCCTCATGCGCATGTTCCGTGTGCTCAAAATGGCCGAGTATCTGGGCGAAGCCTCCATTCTGCTGAACGCGCTGAACGCCAGCCGCCGGAAGATACTGATCTTCTTCACCGCCGTGCTCGCGCTCGTGTGCGTGGAGGGAACGATCGTCTATGTGGTCGAGCACGACGCGAATCCGGGCTACGCGAACATCCCGCAGTCGATCTACTGGGCCATCGTGACGATCACGACCGTCGGTTATGGCGATGTCGCGCCGGTGACAGTGCTGGGCAAGATGATGGCCTCAGTGATCATGCTGACAGGCTTCGCGATCATTGCGGTGCCCACGGGCATCGTGACCTCGGAGATCGGTCGTGAGCTGAATGGCCCGCGCACACGCCGCCGCTGCAGCGAATGCGGCTGGGATGATCACGATTCGCGCGCACGTCACTGCCAGCAATGCGGCAGGGCGCTGGAGTAGGTTGCCACGCATGCCGCTGGCAGAGGATCAACCGCCGGCGCCTAGCCCCCCTGCACCGGCGGCATGATGGCGACTTCGCCGCCATCGTGCAGCAGCGCATCACGCTTCACATAGGTTTGATCGAGCGCTAGGAGCAGGCTGTCTTGCCAGTCGCGCAGCTTGGGCCAGCGGGCTTCGATTTGCAGCATCAGATCGCCCATCGTGCTGTCTGCGGGGAGTTCGAGCGCGACTTCATCACTGCCGGTGATGTCGCGCAAGACGGAGAAGAAGAGCACGCGCAGCTTCATGACGGCTTGTTCGGATTGAGAATGCCGATGCAGGGCAGGTTGCGGAAGCGGCCCTGATAGTCCATGCCGTAGCCGACGACGAACTCGTCGTCGATCTCGAAGCCGGCGTCGTCGAGCGGCACCTCGCGCAGGCACTGGCGGCGTTTGCTGAGCAGGACGCAGGTGCGCAACGATGCGGGCTGCTGGGCGAGGATGCGTTCGGAGATCACGCTGAGTGTGAGGCCGGTGTCGAGGATGTCATCGAGCAGCAGCACGTCCTGATCACACAGATCGACGCCTGCGGGCCAGTTCACCTTCACTTCGCCGCTCGTTTCGGTGCCACCCTGATAGCTGCTGGCGCTGAGCGTGTGCAGACGCACGGGCATTTCCAAGGCACGGAGCAGGTCGGCCACGAAAAACAGGCCGCCATCCATGAGCGCCACGACGGTGACGACTTTACCGGCGAGTTCGGCATTCAATCGTGCCGCCATCTCTGCCACACGTGTGCTGATCTGCGCCGGCGTGAGCAGGATGCGTTCGAGGTCTTGGATGACACCGGTGACGGGGGATGACATGGGACAAAAGAGTGCGCAAAAGGCCAAAGCTGGCGTAGCGAAGGCCGTGCGGCACGCGTTTCTTGTAACTCGCATGAACCCAACTGACAAACCGAACCTGCCCGACCTGCGCGTGAGTTACGACCAGGGCGAACTCGACGAGCACAGCGCCCCGGCCGATCCCGTGGAACTCTTCACGCATTGGATCAACGATGCCCTCGCGCATAACCTGCCGGAGCCGAACGCGATGAGCGTGGCCACCAACGGCCTCGACGGCACACCCACGGTGCGCACGGTGCTTTTGAAGGGCATCGACGAGCGCGGCTTCCATTTCTACACGAACTACGAGAGCCGGAAGGGCAAGGAGATCGCCGCTGATGCGCGTGCGTCCGCCTGCTTCCTGTGGACGGACCGTCATCATCAGGTCTGCATCAAGGGCATGATTTCGAAGCTCGATCACGCCGATGCACAGCGGTACTTCGCCAGCCGGCCCTACGGACATCAAATCGGTGCGTGGGTGTCGGATCAAAGCGTGGTGATCCCCGGCCGCGAGTGGCTGGAGCAGCGCGATGCCGAGTTGAAAGCGAAATATCCCGAAGGCCAGGTGCCCTGCCCGCCGCACTGGGGTGGCTACACGCTGCTGCCGGACGAAATCGAGTTCTGGCAGGGCCGCGTGAGCCGCCTGCATGACCGCATCCGCTACCGCAAAGAGGGCGGGGAGTGGGTGAAGGTGCGTTTGAGTCCGTGATTGGAATACCACAGAACACTGTGGGCGTGTTGCCTTGACGGTGTGAAGAAGAGTTTCAAGATGCGAAAATGACACGAGACGAAGCCTTCAAAGAATTCATGGACGGATGGTTGGCCCGGCAAAGCGTGGACATGGCAGATTTCGACGCTCTGATGGATCTTGTGCTAGTTCTGGCGGAGCGAGCAGGCGTAACGGAACTTGACGATGTGCCGCTGCGAGATTGGTGGAGACGACGCAGCCGAGAGCGACTGGAGATGCTACTGCTTGAGTTTGAGGATAAGAATCCAGCGGTAGCAGCACATTTGCAAAAGCTGCTTGATGATGGAGGACACGATCCTTTTGCTGATGAAGAAGAACGCAGTTCGTAGCACTGCGCTCTTTGACGACAGATTCCCGACACTCCTGGCTGCTTGTTTCCTGAGAAAACTGGAATCCCGGCTTGCCTTTCGGTGTTTTCAGTTTTTAATGAAAACGTGAGCAAGGAACTACCACCCTGGGAAAAGGCACGCGAGGAATTCGTGGCCCAGTGGGGCTCTCTCGGCACGCAGTGGGGCATCAACCGCACGATGGCCCAGATTCACGCCCTGCTCATGACCGCCCCGGAGCCGATGTGTACCGACGAGGTCATGGAAAAGCTCCAAATCAGCCGCGGCAACGCCCATACCAACCTCAAAGACCTCGTCGGCTGGAACCTCGTGCGCATCATCACGCACAAAGGCGACCGCAAGGAGTACTTCGAGGCCGAAAAGGACGTGTGGAAGATTTTCATCACCATCTCGAAGGAGCGCAAACGCCGCGAGATCGAGCCCGCCATCCGCCTGCTGCGCGATTGCGCCGCCCAGACGAAGGACGAGGCCGCCGGCCCTGGCCGCGACTTCCACCAGCAGATGAAGGATCTCGACGAATTCCTCAGCTTCGGGGTCAAAGTCGGCGACACCGTGATCTCCATGAAGCACGCCTCCGCACTCCAGTGGGCCATGCGCCTCCTCGGCTGATCTTTTCATGCCTTATAGTTTCATTATTTCCTGAAAATTCAGAACAAACACCAAGCCCAAACCACACACCACCATGAACGAAACCGTCATCACCTACACCCTCTACCTCATCCTCGCCGTCAGCATGACGGTCTGGGTGGCGAGAACACTCCACAAAAACGGCCGCATCTTCCTCGTCGATTGCTTCCACGGGAACACGGAACTTGCCGACAGCGTCAATCACCTGCTGCTCGTCGGTTTCTACCTCATGAACATCGGCTTTGTGTCGCTGTATCTGAAAACGGCGGATGAAATCGCCGGTGCTCGCGGTGTCTTCGAGGCGCTCAGCGGCAAGATGGGCGTCGTGCTGCTGGTCCTCGGCGGCATGCACTTCTTCAACCTCTACGTCTTCACCAAGATGCGCCGTCGCGCCACGCTCGCGAACCTGCCGCCACCGATTCCGCCGATGCATCGCGTCAGCAAAGCCCATGACATCCTCGACACGCTGTGAAAACGTTCCTGCGCAAAGTGAAGCTCTCATTCCTCGCGATGTTGTGCGGTTGGATCGCGTGCAACATCGCGTGGTGGCTTGGAGCCGTGCCAAGCATGGACGCAACAGCAGTCCAGCATGCCGACCTTCGTCAGACCTTCCTATTCGCCGTCATGGTCGCGATCTACACCGCCATCGTGATCGGAAGCGTCTGGCTCGCGATTTTTCTGCCGGTTGATCTTTGCGTTAGAGACGAGTCGAAACTGCGTCGGCCGAAAATTGCGGCGGTGTGCGGTTTCCTCGCCGCCTTTGCCATCGTCGCGGCAGTGTTTGGTTATGTAGCTTGGTTTGATGGCTTCTGGCGCACGCTGGACAAGAGCGCCCTGCCCTATGCCCTCGGCACCTGTGCCACCGGCACCGTCGCCGCCTACGCACGGGCGCACATGGACAAACCTCAACCTCTGGCATGATGGTGAACACCCTCACCATTTTCTACGACGCCCGTTGCGGACTCTGCTCGCGCTTCCGGCGCTGGATGCTCGACCAGCCCGCTTACGTGCGCCTTGATTTCATGCCCTACGACTCCGAGCAGGCGCGGAATCGCTGTCCCGATCTCCCCAACCTCCGCGCCGATCAGGAAATCGTCGTCATGGGTGATGACGGCTCGCTCTGGCAAGGCGCGGGAGCCTGGGTGACATGCCTGTGGGCCTTGCGCGAGTATCGTGAGTGGTCGCTGCGGCTTGCCAGCCCCGGCATGCAGCAGATCGCCCGCCGCGTGGTGCATTGGATCTCCAGCAACCGCATCGGCCTCTCGCACCTGCTGCGACTTCGCGGTGACGATGCGCTGCGGGCACAGATCACCGGTGTGACTTGCGACGACGGAACGTGCTCGAGTCATCCACAACTCAAACCCTGATATGAACGTCATCGAAAACCACCGATGGGCTGTCAGCCAATGGGCCGGTGGTTTCACATTCGGGATCGCTGCCTTGGTCGGCATGTCGTCTGTGCTTGTCGAAACGCCCTGGGTTCGCATGTGGCTCCTGGCCGTTGGCATGTATTTCGGCGTGAAGGCCTTGGTTCTGATGAAGGCTCCAGTCTTCATGGTGGAAACGGCCGCCTGGCTGATGCTCTGCCCCGCGCTCAGCCTCACCGACTTCCTTCGCAAAGACAGCGCTGTTCGTCGCGAGGCCTGGAGCCTGTTGGTGGCTGGACTGGTCAACATCGCTTTCGGTGCCGTACTGCTGTGGGGGGTGATGTCACACTTCACGAAGACACCGCTGGTCGTGGGGTGGATCGGCATGACGGGATTTATTTTCATGCTGCACTTCGGCGTGCTGCACCTCGTCACAGCCTTTTGGATGAACGCAGGTCGATGCGTCATGCCGCTGATGCGCTGTCCCATCGCCGCCGAATCCTTGTCCGACTTCTGGGGCCGCCGCTGGAACACCGCGTTCCGCGACCTCATGAACAACCTTGTGTTTCGGCCTGCGGCCAAACGCTGGAGTGCCGGAGCAGCGCAATGGCTTGTCTTTGTGATCTCTGGCTTGCTGCACGAGGTGGTGATTTCGCTGCCCGCAGGCGGAGGCTGGGGTGGTCCCACACTGTATTTTCTGCTTCAAGCATTCGGCATCGAGCTCGGACGCGGACTGCGCATGCCTCGCGGCATTTCCAGCCGGCTGTGGGCCTTCGCGTTTCTCATCACTCCCTTGGGCCTGCTGTTTCACGCCCCCTTCGTGTATCGTGTCATGCTGCCCTTTTTTCAAACCCTGAAAGCACTGCCATGAACCTCGAATCACTGCTCATTCTCGCCGGACTCGGACACTTCGGCATCCTCATCGCCAGCGCCCTCACGCCCAAGGCGCTGGACTGGGAAACCCAGCTTGCGCCCCTGCATCCGTTTCTGCGCACGCTGTTCTGGGTCTATGGCGTGTTCATCGTGCTCACCATCGCGGGCATGGGCACGCTCACCCTGCTTCATGTTCGTGCCATGGCCGCAGGAGAACCCGTTGCACGCTCGCTGGCCGCATTCATCGCCGTCTTTTGGACAGCACGGCTGCTGGTCCAGTTTTTCGTCTTCGATGCCACCGAGTTTCTCACCACGCGCTGGCGTCGCATCGGCTATCACACACTCACGCTCGCCTTCATCGCCCAGGCTGCGGTTTACATCTTTGCGGCGATCTAACCTCTTTTGGACCATGTCTGAAAGCAAACTCACCCTCGCCCTCCAGCTCGCCGCCACTGGACAGATCGTTATCGCCGTGCTCGGTCTCTTTCTCGCACGAATGCTCGATTGGAAAGAGGCCATCTCAAACATGCCCCTGCTCGTGCGCGAGGTGTTTCAAATCCACGGCTGGTTTATATCTCTCACGTTTCTCATTTTCGGCACGCTGACCTGGCGGTTCGCTCCCGACATCGCAGGCGGCACGCACGAGTTTTTCCGCTGGTTCTCTGCTGGCGTCGGCATGTTCTGGGGCCTGCGCTGCGTCATGCAGTGGACGCATTACAGCGCGGTTCACTGGCGCGGCATCGCTGATCGCACGGCGATTCATTGGATCGTCTTTCTCAGCTACGCCGCATTCACCATCACCTATTTGAAAGCCGCTCTGGGGTGATGAAACTCGAAACGCCACCGCACATCGAGTCATCGCTGCCAAGCATGGCCGGGCGGGAGCGGCTGCTGGCCTGCCGTGGTGATCCGCTGTTCTACGCCGACTGGTTGAACGCGGTCTTTCTTCACTTCGAAACAGATCCCGTCGTGCTTCAGCGGGAAGTTCCCTGGCCGCTCGACCTGTTTGAAGGACGTGCGTTCGTCAGCCTCGTCGCCTTCACCATGCGGGATCTGCGGCCTAGATTCGGTGGGAGGCTCACGGCGCTGCCGTTCGGGCCGATCGCCACGCATGTGTTTCTCAATGTGCGGGTCTATGTGAAGCATGCCGGCGAGCCAGGCATTCATTTCCTCGCCGAATGGGTGCCGAACGCGCTGAGCGTAGCGCTCGGGCCAGTGGTGTTCGGACTGCCATATCGCCTGGGCACCTTGAACTACGATCATGAATTCCACGAGAGAGCAGTGAGCGGGCGTGTGGAAGATGTGCGAAGCGGTCAGTCTTTCGCCTACACCTGCACGGCGGATGCGGAGACCGCTCATCGGCCCTGCGAGGCGGGATCGCTCGACGAGTTCCTGGTTGAGCGCTACACCGCGTTCACCAGCATCGGCCTGCCGGGTTTTGGACGAAAGCACCTGCTGCGCCGCCTGTTTCGCATCTGGCATCCGCCCTGGCCGCTAATCCCGCTGCGCGCGGAGATTGAAGACTGCGGCTTGCTGTCGCTCACGGGCAACTGGAGCCGCCATGCGCGGCTGATCTCCGCGCATCACTCGCCCGGCGTGGAGAAGGTGTGGATGAGCCGACCGCACTTTGTCAGTCGAGAAAACACGGCTTGAACGAAGGCGGTCGTTTGCGCTGTAATGCGCTCATGTCGTTTTCACGCGCCGTCCTTCTCGCTTTCACTCTCCATTCCACACTGCATGCCGCAGACACGCGGCTCGTGCGTGAAACAGACGCGCTGACACCCGAGCAAGAACGCGCCGCTCTTCATGTGCCGCCAGGATTCGAGGTCCAGCTTTTCGCCAGCGAGCCGATGATCAACAAGCCGATCAACATGGCCTTCGATGCTCGCGGCCGCCTCTGGGTCTCCTCCACCGTCGAATATCCCTACGCAGCCGACAAAGCACGCTGGTCCGACGCCCAAGGCACCCGCGTCCAAGACAGCCGCGATGCCATCAAGATCCTCGAAGACACTGACGGCGACGGCCGTGCCGACAAAGTCACCGACTTCGCCGACGGCCTGAACATTCCCACCGGCGTCGTCCCCTGGCACAAACCCGAGCACAAGGGCGGCTGCATCGCCTGGAGCATTCCGAACATCTGGTACTTCGCCGACACCGACGGCGATGACAAAGCCGATGTGCGCGAGGTGCTCTTCGGCCCGCTCGGTTATGAAAAAGACACGCACGGCATGTGCAGCAGCTTCCGCCTCGGCCTCGACGGCTGGGTGTATGCCACGCATGGCTTCAACAACACGAGCACCTTCAAAATCCTTCGGTCCACAGATTCCGCAGATGGCACAGATTCCAAACCAAAGACTCAATCTGTGAAATCGGCGAAATCTGTGGATGAACCCATCCTAGAATTACATTCAGGCAACGTCTTCCGATTCCGCCCCGACGGTTCTGCGGTCGAAAAATGGACCAGCGGCCAGGTCAATCCCTTCGGCCTCGCGTGGGATCGCTACGGCAATCTCTACAGCGCCGACTGCCACAGCTCGCCCATCTACCAGCTCATTCGTGGCGCGTATTATCCCAGCTTTGGCAAACCGCACGACGGACTCGGCTTCGCGCCCGTCATGTGCCAGCACACGCACGGCTCCACCGGCATCTGCGGCATCGTTTACATCGACGGCGGCGTGTGGGGGCCGGAATGGGACGACCACACCTTCGTCGGCAACGTCGTCACCTCGAAGGTGAATCACGACCACGTCACCTTCACCGGCAGCACGCCGAAGGCCAATGAGCAGCCCGACTTCCTCACCAGCGACGACCCGTGGTTCCGCCCCGTCGATCTCCAGCTCGGCCCCGACAACGCCCTCTACATCGCCGACTTCTACAACAAGATCATCGGCCACTACGAAGTGCCGCTGGAGCATCCGGGACGGGACAAGGAGC
>DAORHS010000036.1:0-13620 GCA_035438165.1 Prosthecobacter sp. | reverse complement strand
TCATGAGCTCGCAGGCGGCACGGAGGAAATCACGCTCGGCATCGGAGCCGGGCGCATGTTTGAGACGAAAGACAACGGTATGGCGGATCATGGCTGCCAGGTTACGCGCTCAGAAGTCCCAGCGTTGCGCTTTTCCCTTTGCCGGCGCGACTTCGATGAAGTCGATGTCCGAGTCGGGCAGATAAGCGCGCAGCGTGCCGAGCGGTCCTGAGTCCTTCAAATCGACCTTCAACTCCTGCCAGTCGCCCGGTTGGATCTCAAGCGGCGCGGAATGCACGACATCGGGGTCGGCCGAGGTATTGGGGAGCGAATCGATCCTGCCCGCGCCACCGGCTTCGCTCCGTACGCGCAGCTTCACCACCGCCGGACCATTGAGCTTCGCCATGCCGTGGCCGAGAAAAGCTGCAGCAGGCTTTCCGGTGCTTTTCATCGTCAGGATGCCGTCGCTGACGGTTGCCTTGCAGCCGCGCTCCTTCCAGTTGTCGAGCGGATCAGCATTTGCGGGCTTGGTCTTCGCCGCCACCGGTTTGTAGGCCGGATTCGGGCGCGGATAGAGCGCACCGGTGTCTTTGAGGAAGCCCTCGATGAGCGCGTCGAGTTCCTTCACCTTGTCCGGCATCTTCGCACTGAGGTCGTTCGCCTCGCTGCTGTCCTCGCGCAGGTTGTAAAGCTCATGGGTGCCCGGATTGCCAAACCAGCGCAGCAGTTTGAAGTCACCGCTGCGCACCCACACACCCCCGGCACGATGCAGTCCGGCATGCGGGTGGTAGTTGAAGTAAGCGGTGCGCTTCAGGCCGTCCTCACCCTTGAGCACCCTGGCGTAGCTCACGCCGTCGATCTTCTGCTGCTCCGGCTTGGCGAGGCCGAGCAGATCGATCACTGTCGGATACACATCGATGGGTCCCACGATTGCGTCGCTCAAGGTGCCCGGCTTGATCTTGCCTGCCCAGGCCCACATCAGCGGTACACGCGTGCCGCCCTCGTAGAGCGTGCCTTTGCCGTCGCGCAGCGGCGTGTTCTGCGTCGGTGGCTGATCACCGGCCCACTTGCGCCAGTCGGCCAGGAATTCGCCCTTGTGCTTCTCCGCAGCCTCTGTTTTGCCGGTGCCGGGCACGTTGCTGTGTGCGTTGCCGCCGTTGTCGGAGTAGAAAATGATGATCGTGTTGTCTGCGACGCCCTGCTTGTCGAGTTCGTCGAGGATGCGGCCGAAGCAGTCGTCCACGCTCTTCAACATCGACGCCATGATCGGATTTCCCTGACGGCCGCTTGGGTCCTTCTTTGCCGCGAAGTACTTCGTGTATTCCACTTTATGCCCCCACGGCCCGTGCACACCATAACACCACAGATTGAGGAAAAACGGTCCGCCTTTGCTCGCGTCGATGAATTTCACCGCCTCGTCCGCTTGACGATCGACGATGTACTCGTGCTCCGGTCCGTCCGTGATCGTGCCGACTCGTTGTTTCGCGTTCGGATTGCCCTCCGGCAGCACACCATAGGGCGAAAAATACTCGCCCGGTGGTCCCGGATCGGGATGGCAGTGAAACGCCACGTCAAAGCCCTGCTGCTCCGGCCAGTAGGGCTGCGTCAGGCCGATGTGCCACTTGCCGATGTGCGCCGTGCGATAGCCCGCGCCCTTCAGCGTCTCCGCCAGCGTGATCTGAGTCGGCTCCAGGTAGTTCTTGCTCTCCGGGAGCAGCATTGGCGCATTCGGCGGCGCCGGTTCCTTCAAAAACACATGTCCCTCCGGCTGCGGTGGCTGATGTCCGCTGGCAGTCGTGATCCCGTGCCGCGCGGTGTACTGCCCGCTCAGGATGCTCGCCCGCGTGGGCGAGCACAAGGGCTGCGCATAGGCGTTCGTGAACCGCATCGCCCGCTTCGCAAAGCGGTCGATGTTCGGCGTCTCATAATACTGCGAGCCATAGACACCGCTGTCCATCCAGCCCATGTCATCGACCAGGAAGAGGACGACATTCGGCTGCGCCGAAAATGACGAATGCAGAATGACGAATGACGAGAGGAAAAGAAGCGTGGCGCGGATCATGGTGCGCTGGGAACGACGTGTGGCGGGATGGAATTGCGGCCAAATCTGGGTTTGCATGGAAACGCCTCCGCGCTCCTCTCCACCGCAGCATGGAAACCTTCTTCAAGCTGCGTGAACGAGGATCTTCAATCCGCACCGAAGTCATCGGCGGCGTGACCACCTTCGTCACGATGGCCTACATCATCGTGGTGAATCCGGCGATCCTCTCCTTTGCGGGCATTCCCGCCGGACCGGGCACCGTGGCGACGATTCTCACGGCGGTGGTGGGTTGCGTGTTGATGGGGCTGATCGCGAACCGGCCCATCGCCGTCGCGCCTTACATGGGCGAGAACGCCTTCATCGCCTTTGGGCTCGCCGCCCTGGGAATCGGCTGGGAGCAGCGTCTGGGCGCGGTGTTTGTGAGCGGCGTGTTGTTTTTGATCATCACGTTGCTCGGCATTCGTGGCTGGCTGGCGAACGCCGTGCCAGCGGGGCTGAAACACAGTTTTGCCGTCGGCATCGGGCTGTTTCTCGCCTTCATCGGACTCTATGAAACCGGGATGGTGACGAGTTTCGTGGCCGGCATGCCTGCGCAGGCGCTGCAAACCGATGCGCGCGGCCTGTTCATGGCGCCTGCGGTTCCGGTGAAGATTGGCAATCTGCATGACCCTCAGGTGCTGCTGGCGATGGGCGGCTTTTTGCTGATGTCCGTGCTCATGATTCGAAAAATTCGCGGAGCCCTGCTGATTGGCATCATGGTGACGGCGGTGATCGGCGGAGCACTTGGTTTTGGCCATGCGCCCAAGGCCGTCACGGCGCTGCCATTTACCGGCGACTACGACTTGAGCGCGATTGCCTTCAAACTCGACATCACGAGCGTGTTGCAGCTCAGTTTCATGCCGGTGCTGCTCACGCTGTTCCTGATGAGCTTTCTCGACACGCTTGGCACGCTGACGGGCCTCGGCGCGGCGGCGAACATGCTGGACGAGAAGGGCAATTTTCCGGAGGTCGAGCGTCCCATGCTGGTGGATGCGCTGACCTGCATGTTCAGCGGTCTGGTGGGCACCTCGACCAGCGGTGCTTACATCGAATCCGCCACGGGCATCCAGGAAGGCGCACGCACCGGCATGGCGGCGCTGGTGACGGCGGCGTTGTTCGTGGTTTCGCTGTTTTTCATCCCGCTGATCGAGCCGCTGCAGCAGCTTCGCTTCGCCTACGGCCCGGCTTTGATCGCCGTGGGAGTGCTGATGACCGGTTCGGTGCGCCGCATCAACTTCGACGACCTCACCGAATGGGTGCCGGCTTTCGCAACGATCGTGATGATGCTCTTCACCTACAACATCGCCAACGGTCTTACCGTTGGTCTGGTGGTGCACCCGGTGCTGAGGCTGGCCTCAGGTCGCGGTCATGAATTGAATGCAGGCATGGTGGTCCTGGCGCTGCTGTGCGCGGCTTATTACCTGTTTGGTCTGCCGCATTGATCACGCATCCCACTGGCTGCGCTGTACGCCGATGAAGGACATTGCGAGACCGACGAGGACATGAACAAAGAGCACGAATCCGGCGATGGTCGGTGTGACGAGGTCCGTGTCGGTGACCTGGCGCACGGCATCATAAAACGCGGTACTGCGCATGCTCGTCAGGCTGCCGCTCCAGCTCCAGAATGCGGCGATCAACGGCTGCACCCAGTTTTCCAACCAGTCGGGCAGGGTGAGCACGGCCCCTGAGAGCGGAAGCTGAAAGCCGACAAGGTAGATGCACAGGATCGTGGCCTTTTCCGGTGTCTTGCTCAACGCCGAGATGCCGAGGCACACGCTTGTCATGGCGGCGGAGGCGAGCACGAGCAGCGCGAGCTTGATGATCAGATCCCCCGGCAGCCCGCCGACGATCATGTCCACGAAGAAGCCCATCCACAGGCTTTGCGCGAGCACAAAGACCCCGAGGAAAATGACCTTGCTGCCCACATAGGCGAGAGGGCTCAATCCGCCGAGCTTCTCACGCTCCAGAATCAGGCGCTCGGATGCGATTTCGCGTGCCGCATTGTTGCTCGCCATCAGCGTGACCAGCACGACCTGGAGCATGATCAAACCCGAGACAAGGCTGCCGGCATTGAGCTGCTCGATCTGATGCTGCGCCTGCCGCTGCATTTCGAAAACGACGTTTTCGTCCTGATGCATCGAAAGCGCCCGCAGCGGCTTGATGCCGTCGAGCGCAAAAATGACCACGAGCAACGGAAAACCCAGAAGCATGGCGAGATGCAGCCACACCTGCGCCTTGTCCCGTCGGAAAATCGTCCAGCGCCTGCGCAGAAGCTCGAACAACTGCGTCGTCATGGACGGCATTTCGACCGGTGGCAGGTCGGGATGATCGGGCGGATCGACCAACTCTGGTTTCGCGACCGTGCGTTCCTCGCGCACCGATGTTCGGGACGGTCCGGCGCTTTTTCTGGCCGAGGCCTCTTCTTCGGGCAGCACGCGGGCACCGTCGAAGCCATGCCGCTTGTAATAGGTGTCGCGATGTTTCTCCCACGACTCGTGCCAGTCGCCGACCGTGCGTTCGGTGAGCTTGAGATAGACTTCCTCGGGGTGTTCTGCGGCAAAGTAATGCATCATCGCCTGCGGCGGCCCGTGATAGGTCAGCACGCCCTGATACATCACCATCACGCTGTCATAGGCCTCCAGACTGGCGAGGCTGTGGGTGACATTGACCACGACACGTTTCGGATGCCCGCGTGAAAGCACCCGCAGCAGGTCCGTGATCTCGTGCTCTGATTTGGGGTCCAGACCGCTGGTGACCTCGTCGCACAGCAACAGGCAGGGATCAGTGACCAGTTCGAGCGCAAGACCGAGCCGGCGCTTCTGCCCACCTGAAAGCACTTTGACCTGACGGTCCGAGAGATGAGTCAGTCCGGTCACTTCGAGAATGTGGTCCAGGGCCGGAATGAAATCCTCGGTCTGCGCCAGCTGGGTGCGCAGCACCATCGCACTGGCGATGCTCTCTTCGACCGTCAGCAGATCATAGGCCACGCTGAACTGAGGCACGTAACCGAGATCTCCCGGATGCAGATCCTCCTCGTGGCTCAAATCACGCCCCCCCCAGAGCAGTTCTCCGGATGTCTGCTGCAGGATGCCGGTGATCACCTTGAGCAGGGTCGTCTTGCCGCATCCGGAGGGGCCCACGATCGCCACCAGATGCGCCGGCGGTACATTGAAGGAAACCTCCCGCAGCAGATGCAACGTGGCATTCTCCTCGGAGTCCCCCGGACCATCGACTTCAAGACAGACGTTGAGTGCTTTGAGCATACAGGTTAAATGTGAGATTGAACGTAGGCCGGAGAGCAGTGCTCTGGCGATGAAAAAATCTCACTCTTTGCCAAAATGCAACGCCGCAACCGCACGAGCAGACGCCCGTCTTCACCCATTCGCTGGTTGTGGTGGCTGGCGGGGCTGATCGTTGTCAGCGGTGTGACGCTTGTGCTTCTGGCGCCGACGCTCGTCACGAACTACATCCGCACGTATTTGAGGAATGATGCTTTTCGTCAGAAGGCGGAGGAGATGGTCGGTGCAAAGCTGGGTGGAAAGGCACGCATCGCTCCGCTCAACTGGAACGATGACACGGCGAACATTGCCGACTTCGCCTTGGAAACCGCAGGTGGCTGGCATGCGGATGCCGGGGGCATTCGTGCCGCGCTGGACTTCGGCGCCATACGCCAGGGAACCTGGAGCATCCAAAACGCCGGAGCAGATGATTTCACGCTGCGCCGCGTCGAGGCGAGGCCGGGGGAGAATCCAAGTGACGCAGCCTCTTCGCTTTTGGATTCCACGGCTGACGCCGATTCGATTCCGTCTTTCCTGCGCCGCTACATTCCGGCCGAAACCAAAGTCAGCGGCTTCGATGTTCATCGGTTTGTTTTTGAGCAGGGCGCGTGGAGAATCGCCGAGACCCGGCTGCGTCTTGGCGGTTGGAAAAGCGGTGAGGTGTCCGTGTCCGCCAAATTGAACGGCGGCACTCTGCAAACCCCCGTTCTTGCCCCGGAGCAAAAGGAGCCGCTCAAGCTGGAGCTCTCCCATGCCACGTTGCGTCTGGGGGAGTCGCAATTGCAGCTCAGCGACTCCGTCCTGCGCTGGAAGCAGGGATCAGAGGCCACGCTGCGTGGATCGGTGAAGTTTGAAACCGGCGTGTGGCAGACCTTTGCCCACTTCAAAGCTGTTCCGCTCGAAGAATTTCTCAATCCGCTGTGGAGGCAGCGTCTGACGGGCAAGATCGAAGGAGATCTCGAAATGTCGGGTTCCCGCGTTTCGCCGCCGGCCTGGAAGGCCGATCTCGCGCTCAAGGGCGGGGCGCTCACAGGCCTGCCTGTTCTCGACAAGCTGGTGACTTATACGAACACCCATCGTTTCAAGCATCTTGTGCTCGACATCTGCAGCGCCACCTTCCGTCATCAGGGGGACTCCCTGGTCATCGAGAAGATCATCGTGCAATCGAACGGACTGCTGCGCATCGAGGGGGCGCTGAACATTCGAGGTCGTGAGGTGAACGGAGATCTGATGCTGGGCGTCACCCCGGAAACCGTGCGGGGCATCCCTGGAGCCGAAAAGCGTGTCTTTGTGGAAGACAATCCTGCAGGCCCACCCGGCCTGCAATGGACACGCGTACGCATTGCCGGCACGCTGGACGCACCGCAGGAGGATCTCAGTTCGCGCCTGATCGGAGCGGCCGGCATGTCCTTGGTTTTCGATGCTCCTGCGAAGGTCGGCCAGGGGGCTGAGGCGTTGCTCAAGCCCGTGGTGGGCGAGGACGCCGCCAAAGTTCCCGGTAAGGTCATTGATGGCACCAGCGGGGTGATCGAGAGCGGGGTGAAGGCTGGCGCAGGCATGATCAACAAGGTTTTGCCGATTTTCCCGGGGAAGTGATCCGGCAGCCGCCGGTTGCATGGTGCCAAGGTGCCGCTAGCATGCACGGCCATGTCCGCCACCGTCCCCATTTCGTTCGCCGCCCGTGAGTCAAAGCAAGCCATCGAAGAAGGCCTGCTGTTTGCCCCAAAATTCGACGAGCATGGACTGATGCCTGCGATGGCGGTGGACGCCGAGAGTGGAGCGCCGCTGATGCTGGCCTACATGAACGAGCAGTCGCTCAAGATGACCCTGGAACTCGGCCAGGCGGTTTACTGGAGCCGCAGCCGCAACCAAATCTGGCACAAGGGTGCGACGAGCGGCGAGTTTCAGGAGATCGTCGAAATCCGCACGGACTGTGACCAGGATGCGCTGGTCCTTCGGGTGAAACAGCACGGCGGTGGCTGCTGCCACACGAAGCGCCCCACATGTTTTTATCGGGTGGTGAAAGCAACCGATGGTGAGGCCCTGCTGGAGCCTGCCCCCTGATAACTCAGGCGTTGGAGAAAACTCAGCGGCTCCCCATGGCACCCATGGCTCCGAGGGGATTGCGGGCATTGCTCTCCCACGGACGAGGCCGGTTCCAAGGGAGGTTGCTGTACTGGCTGCCGTCGGGGCCAACGACCTTTTTGCGCTGGGGCTCGTCCGAGGTGCAGGAGGTGAACGAACAGGCCGTGATGACCGAAAGAAGCAGGAGACGGAGCAAGCGCGGTTTCATCATAACATTCTGGAGCACCTTCAGTGCCATCAGTTCTGCACCAAGTTTTCGAGGATCACACGGTCGCCCGGCATGATGATCTGACCATTGACGACCGCATCCGGCACGATGGCGGCCATGGAGTTGCGTGTGTCAACCGACATCACACTGATCTTGCCCACCGTTTGTGCGCCGCGAGTGACAATCAATTTGGTGTCCTCGGTGAGACCGGTGGATTTGCCCGCATCGATCACCACAAAACCCCAGTCGTAGTTCACGGCCACGACCCGGGAGGTCAGGCTGTTGCGTTCAAAGTTTTTGCGACGCTCCTCAATCTTGCGCACCACATCATCCAGGCGTTTCTGAACTCCGGCCACCTTGTCAGTCTCGGCCACCACCTCCTTTTTCTTCTGCTCGGCCTGTGCTTCATACTCGAGCTTTTCCTTCTTCATCCGATTGATGTCTTCGGCGATGGTTTCAGGCTTCACATCCTTGGGCAGCTTTTCGAGTTTGACCGTCAGCTCCTGCTGTTTCTTAACCTTGGTGTCGAGTTCTTCCTGGGTGCGGGTGGCTTCGCTGTCGGCCTGGGCAAGTCGGTTTTTCTGGGCCTTGAGCTTCTCAGACTCGACATCCAGTTCTCCCTGCACGCGGGTGATGTCGGCCACCAGTTGCCCCACTTGGCCGACGACCTTTTTCTCCGTCTGCTTCTCCGCGGCGATGCCGGCATTGATACCCGCGATGTTGGTGCGGACTGCGGCAAATTCGCGCCCGTTTTGGTAGGCGAAGAAGCTGGCGACGAGGATCACGACAGCGCTGAGAATGAAGAGGACTTTGGTCATGGAGTTAAATCTGGTGAACTGTCAGTAAAAAGAGACTTTGACCCGCGATCAAGGTTTGGCGGGAGGGGGAGCGGCACCAAAAGGATCCGCCGTGCTCGGAGCGGGGGCCGCACCTGCCGGCGCCGGGGCTGCGCCGAATGGATCACCGCCCATGGCGGGGGCTGCGGGAGCGGGAGCAGCAGGGGCCGCCGCGGGAGCACCGAATGGATCGCCTCCCATAGCAGGGGCTGCGGGTGCCGGTGCGGCAGGTGCACCAAATGGATCGGTGCCCATCGCCGGAGCCGGAGCGGTGGCATCGCCAGGAGCGGCGGGGGCGACCGGGGCACCGGGAGCAGCAGTGTCAGTGGCGGGTCCCTTGGCGGTTTTGGCGCTTTGTTCGGCTGCGGCAACGACCATGTCCCCTGGTCGGATGCGCTCGCCTTCGGCGAGACTGCCTTTGACTAGATCGGCCACTGAGGAGTTCTGCTCCACATCGCGGACTTTGAGCTTCGCCACGACGTCCTTGCCACGCTTCACTTCGAGATCGGCATTGGCAAAGACCCCGCCGCCATTGCCCTTGTTGAGAACCACGAAGCCCCAGTCCGTGTAGGCATAGGCGACTTTGGCGGTGAAATCGTCATCCACAATGCCACGGCGGCCGCGGGCTTCCCGATCTTCGGCTTCCTTGGCGGCATTGGTCAGGCTGGTCACTCTCTCCTGGGCAGAAGCCAGCTGCTGGACCTGATTGGCAAGCGCAGCCTCAGCTTCGGCGCGTTCTTTCTTGATGGATTCGATTTGAGCGAGGAGCGCCTCAATGTCACCCGCATCGGCGATCTGCTTCTCCAGATCGTTCACGATCTTGGTGACCTGATCCAAGTTTGTCTTCACCACGGCCAGTTCCTGCTCCTTGGTCTGCGCCTTGGCGGTGGTGTCCACCACGGCGGTCTTGGTGGTTTCGAGGTCCATATTGGCCGTGGCCAGCTGGCCCTCACGGTTCTTTTTGGCTTCTTCAGCCTGAACGATATGCGTCTTCAGCTCGGCGAGATTGGCGGTCGCGTAGGTTTCGCGTTTGCGCTCCTCGACGAGGGATTTCTGATTGGCCCACGCAAAATAGCAGGCGGTGCCAAGGCAGACAGCGGAGAGGGCAGATAGGATTTTCCAGACCATACAGAAGCGAATTTGAGAATTTAGAACATGATTTTTACCGGAAGCACGAGGTTTCGACAACACCAATTTTTGGGCATTTTACCAGCGGGCTGGAATCTCGCTTGTGTCTTGGAAGCCCAGCGGCTAGAACAGCAGGCGTCAGGGGCCGCGGATGTTCAGCTTGCGAACCCCGCCAGGTCCTGACGGAAGCAACGGCAGCCTGCCTGTCCATGTCGCGGTTCCCTGGCACCTCTTCTTCCGTCGGCGGAGGTTATTTCGGTGAGCCGTCGGTCAAATCAGCTTCAATACCGCGGCTCAGGAGATCCGCTTCCTCCGGGGAAATGACGCCTCTTCGCCACGAGAGCGTGACCGTGATGCGTCCGGCAAAGTCGGAGAAAAAGACCCCCAGGCCCGGCGGGGAGCACACATTGGGAATGGTGCAGACGTTTTGGACGGGGGCTCCGGTGAACTCGCTGCGTCCCGGCAGGAAAGAACCGGTGTGGGAATGAAACAGGCTGCAAATCTGGCCGCGATTCGTCAGGCGGACCGCCGGGATGAACCAGCGCACTGGAAGATGGGACGCCAGCGTCATCAAGGCCTCCGACGCCCTCGGCATGTCCTGCCTCATCGCTTCGCGATACGTTGCCAAAAGGTGCTGCACGGCTTCCTCCAGGGTGCCCAGCGCTCCGGCATCGAGAAACAGCGGCAGGGTTCCCATGTGATTGCCGAAAACCAGGTTTCGGCTGCGGCCGCGCGACTGGCAGGGGAGATGCAGATGGATCTCCGGGCTGCGCCAGCCACGCTTCTCATGCAGGAGCCGCAAGGCACGTGCCGCGACCGCCGCGTAGAAGGGCATCTGCAAAAACTCACCGCAGATGGTGCGCAAGCGGGTCATCGCGAGTTCTGACTGACCATGGGAAAGTTCGATCACGCGAAAATCAGGCTCTCCGCCTTTCGGCATGTCCTTGGCCCATGCGGAGAGGCAGCCGGCGCTGGTCATGGCATGCAGTCGTTTCATCAGAGGCCGGGCCCGCTGGAACACACGGCCTATTCCTTCTCGCTTTGGCACCGCCATTTCCGGCGGGCTGGCGTCGGCATCGCCTGACGCCAGCTTTTCCAGCAGCAGATTGATCCCCGTACCATCAAGCAACGCATGTCGCCAGGTCAGCAGGACGACATGCTCTCCATCCTGGCCGAAAGGGAAAACCTCCATCAGCAACGGAGAATGAAGCGGCCCGCCGCCGTCCCGGCCTTGAAATCTCTCTCGCAGGACCTCCGCGCCGGGCGGCAATGGTTGCGAAGGATGCCAGACGACGGGGGGGGCCGGTATCGGGCCGGGGGAGTCCCATACCAGCCGCCAGCCGCGCCAGGCACGCTTCAGCCGGGCGCCCAGCATCGGATGATGGGCGTGGATCTGCTCCCACCTGCTTGTCAGAGCCTCGGCGTCGGGTTTGCCCCCCAGCCGCAGCACGGTCACTCCCCAATGCGTGCCCTGCCCGCTCCGGCGCATGAAGGACTCAAGCCCGGCGAGGAAAAAATCGACCGTGGTGGCGGGCAACGTCGGCATCAGGCGGCGAGACGTCGTTTTTCTCCCAGAAACGTGGCCAGGGAACCGGCGGTGGCGAAGCGCTCACGGGTCATCTCCGCCGGATTGACCGTCAGCCGGAAGCGTTGCTCGATCTGCAGCAGCAACTGCATCATCGCCATCGAGTCCAGTCCGAGCGTAAAGAGATCGGTCTCAGGCAGGATCGGTTCATGGGGTTCGAGAATGTGCTCGGAGGTGAGCAGTTCGATCACGGTGGCGGGGGTGATTGGAGCTTCGGGCATTCTCTATTGAAAGAGCCTGCATCATGCCACACGTCAAGAACGCGCTGCGGGTGTATTTTGCCGCCAGGAGAAGGTTGCACAACGCCGTCCCACCGCCACCATGCGCGCCCCATGAACAAGCTGGACGAAATCATCGCCCACAAGCATACCGAACTGCAACGCCTGCTGCCACGCGCTGAAAAGCTCCGCGCCGCCGCCGCCCTGCGCGATGACGTGCGCTCCTTTTATGATGCGTTGCGCAACGACCCGACGCGCCTCAGCATCATTGCCGAAGTCAAGCGCGCCTCGCCCTCCGCCGGGACGATCACAGCCGATTTTGACCCGCTCACGATTGCACGCGGCTATGAGAAGGCCGGTGCCAGCGCCATCTCCGTGCTGACGGACGAAAAATACTTCCAGGGCCGCCTCGAATACCTCTCCCTCATCCGCGAGCAGCTCGACATCCCCTGCCTGCGCAAGGATTTCATCATTCACGAGGCGCAGATCTTTGAGGCCGTCGTTGCGGGCGCGGATGCCATCCTGCTCATCGTCGCCGCTCTCGATCAGCCCACGCTGGAGCACCTGCTCGAAGTGGCGCAGACCTTCCAGCTCGACGCCCTCGTCGAAGTCCACAATCTGCCCGAGCTCGAACGCGCCCTCGCGACCGACGCCCGCATCATCGGCGTGAACAACCGCAACCTGAAGAGCTTCACCGTCGATCTCTCCACCACGGAAGAACTCGCCGAGGAGGTGCCGGATGACATCGTGCTCG
This sequence comes from Prosthecobacter sp., assembly GCA_035438165.1. Classification (GTDB taxonomy): domain Bacteria; phylum Verrucomicrobiota; class Verrucomicrobiia; order Verrucomicrobiales; family Verrucomicrobiaceae; genus Prosthecobacter. The sequence goes on along the minus strand of DAORHS010000036.1, from coordinate 1,469 downwards.
TGGCCGAAAGCGGCATCAAAACGCCGGACGACGCCATCCGCCTCGCCGAAGCGGGGGCGGATGCTCTCCTGATTGGCGAGACGCTCATGCGCAGCTCGAACATTCTCGCCGACCTGCCGCAGTACCGCGCCCCGGTTCCAGAACGCTATCGTTGATCTTTGGCGAGATCACGGAACACGATGATCGACGGATTGCCCACCGGGGTGAAATGCCCCGTGAACGCCAGCGCGCCCGTTTTGGCATCGACACGAAAGACGGCGATGTTGTCGGCACGCTGATTGCAGACGTAGAGGAAGCTGCCGCTCGGATCAAAGTTGAAGCTCCGCGGGTAGTCGCCGCGCGTCCATTCCTCGGTGAGGAAGGTCAGCGTCCCGTCCTCACCGACGGCGAAGATGGCGATGCTGTCATGGAGGCGGTTGCCCGCATAGACGAAGCGACCGTCGGGCGAGACCATGATCTCGGAACAGAAGTTGCTTCCGGCAAATCCGGCAGGAAGGCTGGAGAGAGTCTGTCTCGCAACGAGTTGTCCCTTCGCACTGTCGTAGTCAAAGAGCACGATGGTGGAGCCTTCCTCCTGCAGCGAATAGAGCCACGTGCCCTTCGGATGGAACGCAAAATGCCGCGGACCATCGCCGGGTGGCAGGGAGATGGTCGCCGGAGTGTTTCCCGTCAGCTTGCCCGCCTTGTCGTCAAACTTCCAAAGATAGATTTGATCCAGCCCCAGGTCCGAATGCAGTACAAAGCGTCCGGAGGGATCCGCCTCGATCATGTGCGCGTGGGCTTGATCATGACCGCTGATGGCAAAGCTGCCGGGCGGGGCGTTGGTGGCCTTCGTGGGGCCCACGGTTCCTTCATCTTTTTTCACGTCGCTTGCAGGTCCGAGGCTGCCGTCGGGCAGAATCGGAATCACGGCCACGGAACCGCCGAAGTAGTTCGCCACGAGCACAAACTTGCCGGAGGGATGCACGCTGAGGTGCGCAGGCCCCTTTCCGCCTGAGCTGACGGTGTTCAGCAGCTTCAACTGTCCGCTTTTGGGATCGATCGCGAAGGCGCTGACCGATCCCGATTCATCCTCGCCGATGCGCTCGGTCTCGTTGCCCGAATAAAGACGCGTCTTCTCAGGATTGAAGGCCAGACAGCTCGGGCTGGTGCCCATTTCGAACAGTCCGCAGGGTTTCATCGCCCCGGAATTGCGATCCACTTCAAACAGGTGGATCCCTCGCCCGTTTCCAGGCGGCAGGTCCACCTGCGTGGCCCGCATGTTTTGCAGCGGCGAGGTGTAGGTGCCCACATAGGCGATGAGCGCACCAGGTTCGGTGGCGGTGAGCAATGGACTGCTGATCGCCGAGGCGGCGAGGGTTTGGATGAAAGCGCGGCGGGAGAAAGGCGAGGGTGTCATGAGGGAAGGGGCAGGTTATTTCACGACCGGAAGGATCACGCGCGAGGCATGAGCGGCGTCGTGCCAGATC
>DAORHS010000035.1:0-13842 GCA_035438165.1 Prosthecobacter sp. | reverse complement strand
GGTCGGTCTGGACACACGCAATGAAACTTACCTTTCGCCAGCTCAGGTGGTTATCTTGCTCGATCAATCATTCCCCATCACCAAGCGCTTGCGGCTGGAGAAGCAGCTCACCGCGCAGCTCGTCACCGCTGCGGAGCTGGAGGTGAAGGATGCCGAGCGGCGTTTGATTTCTGAGGCACAGACCTTGGCGGTGCAGATTCTCGCCATCGAGCAGCAGAGGAGTTTGCGCAAACAGCAGACGGAGCTGGCGACGAAGCTCTCGGAGTTCGTCACTGGACGTGCCAAGGCAGGTGAACTCTCCGCGCTGGATGCCGCCCAGGCCCAGGTGGACGCCCAGCGCCTCATCGTTGAGGCCCGCAAGCTGGAAGGCGAGAGCCGCAGCCTGCTGGGCACGCTCAAGCCTATGCTGAATCTCGATCCTGATGATGCGTTGTCGCTCTCCGGCAAGCTCCCTGAAATGAACGTGCCAGGCAAAGGAGCGAACTGGGTGCTGCGGGCCGACTACCAGCTCGCCGAGGCCAAGCTCATCGCCTCGCAGACGGACATCGGCCTCGCCAAAGCCAATAAATGGCAGGACGTGAGCGCGGGCATCTTCGCCGGGCCAGAGACTCAGAATGCACCCGGCGATGATCGCAGGACCAATGGGGTGATTGGATTCCGCATCTCGCTTCCCTTGCCCTTCTGGAACAAGAATGAAGGGCAAGTAGCCGAGAAGACCGCCGCCGCAGAGCGTGTGCGCCTGGAGCAAGCAGCCCTCGGCAAGCAAATCCGCAGCGATGCTGAGAATGCGCGGAAAGACATGCAGATGAGCCATGATCTCGCCCACGAGACTCGCGACAAGCTGCTGCCGCTTGTGATTGAGCAAACTGGCAAGCTCGAAAAGGCCTACGAAAGCGGCCAGACCGACCTGCTCACCATTCTCCGCGCTCGCGAGCAGCGCCTGCAACTGGAAGCCGCCGCGCTGGATGCCGTGCGTGATTTTCACCTCGCCCGCATCCGCTACGAGACCGCCATCGGCAAGCACGCCCCGGCCACACCTGCACTCAAACCCGTCCGCTAATCTTCCATCTTCTATCTCATCATGAAACGACCCCTGGCTCATTTATTCCTCTGTCTGTCTTTGACCGGCATCACCGCTGCCGCCGCAGATGCCAAACGCGCGGCCAACACCGTCGTGCTGGATGAAACCGGCGTGAAAAATCTCCGCATCGAGACCGTCGAGGTCGAGGAGACCGACTTCGAGGCCACGATCTTCTCGCTGGGCCGCATTGAGGCCATTCCCAGCAAAGTCGCCGCTGTCAGCAGCCGCATTCCAGGCCGCATCATCGAGCTGAAACTCACACCCGGCGACACGGTGAAAGTGGGCGACGAAGTGGCGAAAGTGGAGAGTCGCCAGCCCGGCGATCCGCCACCAGTCATCTCGCTGAAGGCACCGCTCAGCGGCCTCGTCACCCATGTAGATGCACGCCTCGGCGATCCCATTGATCCTGAAAAGGCCATGCTGGAAATCACCGACCTGAGTGAAGTCTATGCCGTGGCCCGAGTGCCGGAGCATCAGGCCGGACGCATGAAGACGGGCACCGTGGCACACATCAAAGTCGCCGCGCTGCCGAATGAAAAGTTCAACGGCGAGTTGCTTCGCTTTGGCACCAGTGCGGACAAGGCCAGTGGCACCATTGACGCCATCTTCCGCCTACCGAACATCGGCGGCCAGCTCCGCGCCGACATGCGGGCGGAGTTCAGCATCGTCATGAGCAAGCGTAGCAACGTGGTCAGCGTGCCGCGTGCCGCCTTGCAGGGCGAAGGCGGGAACCGCTTTGTCTATGTGAAGGACTTCGATCTGGAGAATGCCTTTGTAAAAACGGCTGTCACCGTGGGTGAAATCAATGACCGCTTTGTCGAAGTCACCAGCGGTCTGCTCCCCGCCGATGAGGTGGTGACTCGCGGCGCATACTCACTCTCCTTTGCCGGAGCCAGCAGTGTCTCACTCAAAGAGGCGCTGGATGCAGCGCACGGCCATGAACACGCCGCTGATGGCGGTGAGCTGACACCCGAGAAGAAAGCCGAGATGGCCGCCAAACAAGGCGGTGACACTCATGGGCATCAGGAATCTGGCGGAGCCAGCTCTCTCTGGATGTATGCCACAGGCGTTCTCTTTGTCCTGCTGCTGCTTGCCATTTTCACCAAGAAGGGCCGTGCCGATGAAGACAGCGACACCCCGGCTGCCGCCCCCAACAAGAAGGAGGCACACTAGTATGCTGAACAAAATGATTCATTGGGCGCTCGCCAGCCGGGCGCTCGTCATCGGAGCCGCGCTCATCCTTATGGTGATGGGCTTGAAGACGGCCACCGAGCTGCCCGTGGAGGTGCTGCCGGACCTCACCAAGCCCACCGTCATCATCTTGACGGAATCGCCCGGCCTCGCGCCGGAGGAAGTCGAGACGCGTGTCACGCAGCCCATCGAAACCGCTCTCATGGGCGTGGCCGGCCTCACACGCCTGCGCTCGAACTCCGACGTGGCGCTCTCCCTCGTCTATGCCGAGTTCGGCTGGGACATGGACATCTACAAGGCACGCATGTTCGTGCAGGAACGGTTGCAGGCCGCCCGCGGCCAGCTTCCCGAGGGTGTGCAGCCCTTCATGACACCGGTGGCCTCTCTCATGGGCGAGATTTTGCTCGTCGGCGTGCGCTCCACCATCAAGGAAGGTGAAGCTGGCTATCTGCCGCCGCGCGAGGTGCGTTCGATTGCTGACTGGACGATCATGCGTCGTCTGAAAAGCGTTCCCGGCATCGCCGAAATCCTCAACATGGGCGGTGGCGTGAAGCGCATCGAGATTCAGCCCGATCCCTTCAAGATGCAGGCCAACGGCGTCAGCTTTGACGAGCTGGAGCAGGCCGCCACCGAGGCTGCCAGCACCACCACAGGCGGCTTTATCAATACCGGCTCCACCGAGATCATGGTGCGAAATCTCGCCATGACCGTCGAGCTGGACGACATCGCCCGCACGTCCATTAAAAAGGTCAATGACCGCCCCATCTCCATCGGTGACGTGGCCAATGTGGTATGGGGCATTGAGCCGATGCGCGGCGATGCCACCGTCAGCCAGACACCGGAAAAATCACCGACCTACGGCGTCATCATGTCCATCACCAAGTCTCCCGGCTTTGATACGCGTGCGCTGACTGATCAGGTCAAAGCGGCGCTGCAAGAACTCAATGCCAGCTTTCCTCCTGGCGTCGAGACCACGCTGCTCTTCCAGCAAAAGGACTTCATTGATAACGCCATCGGGAATCTCACCGAGGCCATTCGTGATGGGGCCATCATGGTCACGATCATCCTGTTCTTGTTCCTGCTGAACTTCCGCACCACCTTTATCACCCTCATGGCCATGCCGCTGTCTTTTGGCATCACCATGCTCGTCTTCCTCTGGATGGGTATCAGCGTGAACAGCATGACCCTCGGTGGTCTCGCCGTTGCCATCGGCATGGTCGTGGATGATGCCATCGTGGATGTGGAAAACGTCTTCCGCCGACTGCGCGAAAACGCCGGACTGCCCCATCCTCATCCGCGTCTGCAAGTCATCGCCAAGGCGTCCGGCGAGGTTCGAAACTCCATCCTCTACGCCACCGTTCTCATCATTCTGGTGTTCCTGCCTCTGCTAGGACTCACCGGCGTTGAGGGCAAGCTATTCGCGCCCATCGCCATCGCCACCATCATCTCGATGATGGCCTCCTTTGTCGTCTCCCTCACCGCCATCCCGGTGCTGTGCTCGATGCTGCTCAATCCCAAGCACGGCCACGAGCACAAGGACGGCTTCCTCACCCGTGGCATGAAGTGGCTTCTGGAGCATACGCTGCTGCGTTTTGGCCTCAGCCAGCCGCTCGTCATGCTGGGCATCGTCCTCATGATCGTCATCGCTGCGTTCTCGTTATATCCCAAGATGAACAAGGACTTCCTGCCCAAGTTCCAGGAGGAAACAGCCCTCGTCGCAGCCACGGCGGCTCCCGGCACCTCGCTGGAGGAGATGAACAAAATCTCTGACGTGCTGGAGCAGCAGATTCTATCCGTCGAAGGTGTCTCTAAAGTGGGGCGTCGTTTGGGCCGTGCCGAACGTGGCGATCATGTCGTCCCTGTTTCCACGGCTGAATTCGACGTGGATTTCCGCAAAGGTGAAGGCGATGGCGAGGGCCATTCCAAGGAAGGCCGTGGCCGCAAGGAAATCATCGCCGACATCACCAAGAAGCTCAAATCCGTGCCCGGTGTCTTCGCCGTCGTCAGCGGTCCGCTGGCCGACCGCATCGGCCACATGATGAGCGGTGTCTCCGCACCCGTCGCCATCAAGATCTTCGGTCCTGATCTCGAAAAGCTGCGCCAGCTCGGCATTGAGATTCAGACCATCGCCAAAACCATCCCTGGCTTTGAGGATTGCAAGCTCGACCAGACATCGAGCATCCCGCAGCTCCGCATCGAGGCCGACCGCGACCGTGCCAAGGCCTACGGTATCGCTCCCGGCAAGCTCAACGAACAGCTCTCCGCTCTTATCGGCGGCAAAGAAGTCGCCGAGCTGCGTGAAGGCCAGCGCCGGGTAAGCCTCGTCACCCGCCTGCCCGTCGAGTGGCGCGATTCGCCGGATAAAATCGCCGAGCTTCCCATGGAGGCCGGTGACGGCCAGCGCATCCCGCTTTCCCTTGTCGCCGACGTGCGCGAAGCCAAAGGGCCGAACGTCATCTTCCGCGAAAACGCGCAGCGTCGCTTCGCCCTCGCCATCAAGCCCACCGTGCAAGACGTATCGAACCTCGTCGTCAAACTGCGGGATGAAGTCACCGAAAAGGTCAAGCTCCCTGAAGGCTACTTTATCACCTTCGAGGGCGAGTTCCAGGCGCAGAAGGAAGCCACTCAGCGCATTGCCACCTTCACCCTAGTCGTTCTCGCCGTCATTGCCTTCCTGCTCTACGGCTACTTCCGCACGCCGTTCTTTGCGCTTCAGGTGCTATTCGACATCCCGCTCGCCCTCGTCGGCGGCCTCGTCTTCACCTACTTCAAGCTGAACAACATCAGCATCGCCACCCTCGTCGGCTTCATCGCCGTGGCCGGTGTCGCCGCTCGTAACAGCATCATGCTCATCAGCCATTACCTGCACCTCATGCAGCATGAAGGCGAAGGCTTCACGAAGAAGATGGTTATTCGCGGCACCAAGGAACGTCTCGTCCCCGTGCTCATGACCGCGCTTGCCGCAGGCATCGGCCTCATCCCGCTCGTGCTCGCCGCCGATCAGCCGGGCAAGGAAATCCTCCACCCCGTCGCCGTCGTCATCGTCGGCGGCCTCATCACCAGCACGCTGCTCGGCCTCGGTGTCACGCCCACCGTGTTTTACACCTTCGGGCGGAAGGCTGCCGCCAACGCCATCGCGAACGATGCCCCCGCTTCTCATTGAAACCAGCACAACCAACCCCAACCAAGCAAACAAACCATGAAAACAATCCTGCTCAGCCTCGGTCTCGTGTTCGCCGGTCTGCCATTCCTGAAAGCTGATGATCCAAAGGCCGGCTACCACGGCATGGCTGGCCCCAGCGGTGGACGCCTTCTCGTGGAAATGGAACCGCACGTCGAGTTCTTCGTCAATGACGCGAGGAAAGTGGAAATCCGCTTTGTCGGACTTGCCAACATCGTGATCGCTCCAGGTGAGCAGGAGGTCAGCGTTGTCATCGGCGAGGGTGCCAAGGCTGCCACTCTCACCTTCACCAAGGCGGGCGACAAGCTCGTCTCTGACCAGCCTGTGCCCGCTGGCAATGACCTTCCCGTTGTCGTGCAAATCTACGCCAAGGCGGGTGCCAAGCCCGTGACCGAGAGCTTCAAGCTGAATCTCACCCCATGCCCCGCTGGCAAGCATCCGCAATACGCCTGCATCTGTGAGGCAGCCAAGCATAAGAAACCGGAACAAAAATAACCCGTTCATCCATTTCCCCGCAGAAAACGGGGCAACCCAAACCAAACCAAACCAAACCAGACAAACAAACATCATGAAAAAACTGCTCACCACCACCCTGCTCACCCTCGCCCTGGCCTTCACCGCCACCGCTGCTGACAAAGACAAGCATGACCACGAACACGCTGCCAAAGCCGGCCCTACCGGCGGCAAGCTCATCACGGAAGTGGAACCCCACGTCGAGTTCTTCGTGAACAAAGACAAGAAGGTCGAAATCCGCTTCATCGACGACGACATGAAAGTCGTCGCCCCAGGCGAACAAGTCATCAGCGTCACCCTCGGCGACCGCTCCGCTCCCACCAAGCTGAGCTTCACCAAAGACGGCAACATGCTCATCAGCGACAAGGCCGTCCCTGAAGGCAACGACCTCCCCACCGTCGTGCAGATCAAGGCCAAGCCGGACGCCAAGTCCGTCACCGAGAAGTTCAACCTGAACCTCAACGACTGCCCGACCTGCAAGAACAAGGAATACGCCTGCACCTGTGCGCACGGTGAGGAGGAGAAGAAGTAACCCTTCACCAGCGTCCGCCACAGCACCGCTCCGCCGTGAGAGCGGTGCTGCTGGCCGGGCAGCCATGACCATGAACACGTTCATTAAAGTCGCCTTTTTTTCTGCTATAGCTGGCCTGTGGTTTTCTTCCACCGCTAGCGCGATTCGCCCGATGGGCACCACAATGACGGGTGTCGTCCAGTCTGTTGATCATTCCACGCGCTGGATCACTTTTGCGCAGGATGGTGGCTCGGTGCGCCAGTTCGTTTACTCGGAGTGGGCCAAATTCTGGCACGATGAGAAGGAAGCGCTGCCAGCCCACTTGAAACCGGGCATGAGAGTTCAGATCAAGCTCCACAACCCGCTTATCGGCCCGGATTTTGTGCGCCAGATCGTGCTGCTTCAGTCTGCACACGAAGCTGGCATCAAAGGCCGCAAGTAAGACTCCAAAACCATGCAAGATGAACCGCCCTCAGCACTCACGCCCCTGGCGAAAGGGGCGGTTTACTTGTCTGTTGCCTCATTGGTCATCTTCCTTGCCGGTTTGCTGACCGGAAGCCTCAGTCATCATCGCCCTGGCGAAGAAACTGGCGACATGATCGCTTTCACCCTCTGCCGCATCATCAGTCCCATTTTAGTCTTTAGCGGCTGGCTCACGGGCTTTGTCGCCGTGCTGAAACGCCCCAGCGGCCCCACTTGGAGCGCCGTCACCGTCATGGTGCTCATCCTCATCTTCCTGCTGTTGCTCTGCTACAGCGCGTGGCGTGGCACCGCTGCTTTTCACACCGCCATGCCATGAATGCCATTGTCGAATACTTGAGCGGTGCCGGAGGGCTGTTGTATTTCCTGGCTCCACTGCTGCTGGGTGTGATTCACGGCATCGAACCACTCCATTCCAAGACGGTTCTGGCCTCCATGATTGTCTCCACGCGAGGGGGCTTGTGGCAGGCTTCATTGCTTGGCGTCTCCGCAGCCCTGTCGCACACGTTGACCATCTGGCTGATCGCCGTGCTGGCGTCTCACTATGGCAGTCATTGGAACCTGGGCAGGCTCCAGCCCTACTTTGAGATGTTCTCTGCCATGGTGACTTTAGGAGTGGCGGTCTGGATATTCATCCGCACCCGCAGAAGCATCCGCAAAGCCGAGGCGCTCGCGATTTGGGGCGGTGGCACCGCCGATGAAAACGCAGAAACACAGGATTTTACCGAGGAGGCGGAGCGTGTTCGTCGATCTTCCACAGCACAAATGCTTCTGCTTGGCGTGGTGACAGGGATGATGCCGTGCCCGCTCACTTTGGGCATCCTCATGGCTTGTCTTCAATCCGGGCGGCTGGTTCTCGGGCTGGCCGTAGCCACCTGTTTCAGCATCGGCCTGGCTTTGACCATGGTGCTCGCGGCGGCGCTCGGTGCTTGGGGAATGCGCAGCGTTTGGCATTTCAATGCGGCGGCCACGGCGCTGCGCATCCGCGCCGCCTATCTCACCTGCCTTTTGCTGGCCGCCCTGGCGGCGCTCATCGCCATCCAGGCATGGCCGAAGTTTTTCCAACCCTGAACCACACCATGAACACTCGAACCACATCCACACCAAGCCGCCGGAGTTCTCTCCGGCGGATTACCGCCCATATCGTCTGCATCTTGCTCACCACCACAGGAGCAGCGCTCGCGGACAACAGCATTAAGCTCCAGGTGGCCGCCAAGAGCGAGCACAACGACCCCAAAGGCAACAATCCGCAGGAGGTGCAGAGCCGCTGGCTGGAAATCTCCGCCACTGCCTTCCATCTCGAAAAGCCTGCCGCCGTCCGCCTCGAATGGGCGTTCTTTGGCGACAACCTCGACTCGGACAAGGTGATCAAGCATGGCAGCGGCACCGAGAATGTGGAGCTGGCGCAAAGCAAAAAGGCCGATGTGAAGACCAAGCCCGTCAACTTCACCTACACACCGCGTCATTCCGTCCGCACCGGGAGCGGCAAGCGAGCACGCTCAAAGGTCATCGAAGCCACCGGCGTCCGCTATCACGCCTGGGGCGTGCGGGCCTTTGTGGACGGCAAGCTCGCCGGTGAAACCTACAGCTCGCCGAGCATCCAAAAACTCATGGGCGGCACGGACTAAACTGCATGAGGCGTTCCTTCCCATCAAAGCAAAAACCCGCCGGAGCATCCATTCTCCAGCGGGCTTGTTTGGAAACAGGGATTCCACTCCCTGGGTTAGTGACGACCGGAACGGCCACCAAAGTCGATATGAAAACCCGGCAGGCTGATGTGCGCACCACCACTGCTGCCGTGGCTGGAGCCATGACCGGAGTTGTGACTGCTGCCATTCCCATAACTCGGCCTGTAAGGCTGGTAACTACCATGGCCAGAGTTGTGGCCGCTACCATAGCCGGAGTTGTGGCCGCTGCCATGGCCCGGAGTGTAGGGCTGGTAGCTGCCATGACCGGAGTTGTGGTGACTGGAGCTGCTTCCGTGATGGCTGGAGCCGTGACCAGAACCATGCCCGCTCCCATGACCGGAACGGCTGGAGGAATGATGATCTCCCGCCTGCACAGCGGCAGGAGTGAGAACGGCAAAGCTGGCAGTGACAGCCAGGAGAGTGATGAGCTTTTTCATTGTGAGTTAGGTTTGATTCGTTGCCGCCAAATGAGCGGCTTATCTCAACAGACGAGACCCCGTTGGAACTATTCATCAGCAACCCATTTTTTTTGAGCCATGAGCACCGAACACACTTCCACTGAAACCAAATCCCATGACGGCTGCGAGCACGGGCATGATGACACACCGCTGCCGCGCAATGCGCTGGTCATCGCCTCCGGTGCTTTGCTCACATGCGGGCTGCTGCTGCAATGGCTCAAGCTCGGGCCACCGCTGCTCCACACCCTCGGTTTTGGGCTTGCTACACTAGGGGGCGGCCTGCTTGCCTTCCCCGCTGCGTTCCTGGCGCTGCAAAAAGCACGGCTTGATATGAACGTGCTCATGACCGTCGCCGTGACGGGTGCGGCTTGCCATCCTGGCAGACACGGGAGCCATGTGGCTCGTCATCATGAACGCCCTTCGACTTTTGCGCGGCGGTAACACGCCCGCACCGGACAGCAAATAAACAACAGACAAGCCAACACATGAAAACAACATCACCCGGTCATCAGCGTGCTCAGTCCGCTGACACCCGCAAAACAGAACCCGTCGGCGCTGATCGCGTCGGCACGCAACCAGGCAACTGGTTGAAACCCATCACTCTGGCCATTCTCACCGTCATGCCGTTTCTCGCCGCACCGCAGCTCGCGGGAGAAACTCCCCCCAAGCCTGACAACAGTGCCGCTGCGCTGGCGTTTGTGCATGTCCATGACGCCGACAAGGCCATGGACGAGGCGGTGCATGAGGCACTGCGCACGCTGGGCAAGTTCACCACGGCGCTCACCACCCCCAAATCCGGCCAGAGCGGTTTTGCGGTGAAGAAACGCTGCACCAAAGGCGACAAGTGCGAGCACCTGTGGCTGGCTTCCGTCCGCTTCGATGGCCGCGACCTGCGCGGGAAAGTCGATAACGACCCGATCGAACTGAAGACCCCACGCCTGGGGGAGGAGGTCACCGTACAGCCGGAGGAAATCACCGACTGGATGTATATCGAGAACGGGCGGCTCGTGGGCGGCTACACCCTGCGCGTCTATTACAGCAGGCTCTCGGCCGCCGAGAAACAGCAGTTCACCAAAACCATGGGCTTCAGCCTGGAATAACCATCGAGGAAACACATCTATGAAAACTCAAACATCCAACACAGCAGTGGCGGTCCGGGATCAAACCAGCCCGGGATCGCACAACGGCAGGCAGTATCGCACGGCGTTCGCCCGCGCGGTGCTCTTGTTCGCAGTCATGTTCGGCCTCAGCAGTTGCGAAGTCTATCCCGGCGGTCTGGGCTACGGGGGCGGCTACGGAGGCGGTTACGGTCGCAACTACAGCAGTGGCATCGCCAGGTATGCCAACGCCTACGCCAGCTTGTATCGCTCCAGCGGCAACCGTTACGGCGGCCATTCTCGTTCCTCCGGTTACGGCTACCGTTCCAGTGGCGGCTCACGGCACAGCAGCAGCTATGGCCTGCAGCACAGCTTCGGCCGGAGTTTCGCACGCCCCGGTCATGGCGGCGGCTTTGGTGGCTCCCGCAGCAGCCATGGTGGGGGTGGTCGGGGCCGGCATTGATTCAAACCTGAACCTCACCAAAACCATTCAGCCTCAGAACAATCGAAAGAAAGAAATCGCGAAGTTCCTTTGCGGCGGAGAGGCATCTCATGCCGTCACCCACGCCTGCCTTCTGTTCTCAGGCACCCAGTTGACCGTCATGGGTATCACCACGACGCCAACGTTGAATGCTGTTTCCACCGTCATATGCGCTCTCGCCGCGCTGCTGGGGATCTATAACAAAAAGCCCACCGGAGCATCCATTCTCCGGCGGGCTTGTTTGGAAACAGGGATTCCACTCCCTGGATTAATGACGGCCGGAGCGACCGCCAAAGTCGAAACGAAAGCCCGGTGCGCTGATGTGTCCGCCGCGGCTGCTGCCTTGGTTCGAGCCATGACCGAAGCTGTTGCCGCTGCCATGACCCCCAAAGCTTGGGCGGCAGCTATGACTGACAGTGCGGTAGCCATAGATGGGATGACCGTCGCGGTCATAGCCCGTGATGGCGCGTTCGCGGTAAACCGGTGTTCCGCAGGAACCGCAGTTGTTCGAGAAACTGCGGCTGGAACCGTGTCCATCAAACGCCTGCGAGGTGGCAGGAGCGAGGACAGCAAAGCTGGCGGTGACAGCCAGGAGAGTGATGAGCTTTTTCATATTGAGTTAGGTTTGATTCATTGCCGCCAAGTGAGCGGCTTATCTCAACAGACGAGACCCCGTTGGAACTATTCAGCAGCATCACACTTTTTCTTTTTTCCCAACAGCACTCCAAGCTGCCAGCCCACTGTTGCCTCTTGGAGATCACTTGCTCGCGGTGCAGGCAAATCATCATCAACCGAACAAACACATGGACTGGCAAATTGAACTCTTGATGGCCGCGCAGGCGGTTCTGGCAACGTTTCTTGGCGGCTTGATCGGCTGGGAACGAGAACAGCATGGCCGCGAGGCTGGCATTCGCACCTATGCCTCGGTATGCCTGGGGGCTTGTGTCTTTGGCCTTGTTTCCTCCCACATCCCCAACATGGCTGATAACACACGCATCGCGGCACAAATTGTCAGCGGCGTGGGTTTTCTCGGCGCGGGCGTCATCATGCATGATCAGGGCCGTCTAAAAGGACTGACGACAGCGGGAACTCTTTGGGCGACCGCCGCCGTGGGACTCGCCATCGCATTTGGCATGTATGTGCTGGGCATCCTGACGGCCCTGCTGCTTTATGGCCTGCTGGCACTGCACCATTTACCCGGCTGGGGACGGGTGAAAACTCCCTCAGAGCGCCCGCCAGGCGGAGAAGAATAAGCCAGGGAGCAACCCAAGAAAGCTACAGTCCATCCCCCTTTCACAACGAGCACCATGCACGCAAAAACCATCAGCGATCCTCATGTTGGAGAGTCATTTAAGACCTGGCGGCCAGCCTTCAGCATCGGTTTTGTTTTGGCGACGTATTTTGCTGTCTATATATGGACTGCCCCGAGTTCAACAGACGGCATCCAGCAGCCCGTTTTTGCCGAAGAATCCCGGCACCGTGAACTGGGTGTCGTCCTACGCAGTGTCACCGACCCGGACAGAACCGCCATCGTCCCGGCGGATGCGATCCAGAGCGACCGGGCAGGCAAATTCGTCTTCGTCCGAAGCGTTAAGAGGGAAAACGTGCTCGTCAGACACAGCGTGGTTACAGAACGGCTGCGAGATGGCCAGATGCGCATACTTCATGGCCTTCATTCGGGCGAGCAGCTCGTCGTCAGTGGAGCAGAGCGGTTGCGGGCCGAGCCCGATATTCACTCCAAGCCATCCGAAAGCGTCGAAAACACCAGACTTGGCTCACAGTCTGGCAACGCAGCGAGCAAGAAATAAGTCACTACATCTTATATGAACACACAAGCCCCCCACGACGAATCCGAATCCAAATCCCATGGCGGCTGCGAGCACGGCCATGATGACACACCGCTGCCGCGCAATGCGCTGGTCATCACTTCCGGTGCGCTGCTCACGCTCGGCTTGCTGCTGCAATGGCTCAAGCTAGGGCCACCGTGGCCTGCTACCGTCTGCTTCGCCATTGCGACCGTTGCAGGCGGGCTGCTCGTGGTGCCTGCGGCATTCGGGGCCATCAAAAAACTGCGGCTCGACATGAACGTGCTCATGACCGTGGCCGTCACCGGCGCATGGCTCATCGGTGAAGGCGCGGAAGGGGCCGCCGTGGTGTTTCTCTTTGCGCTGTCAGAACTGCTGGAGTCCTGGAGTGTCGGCAGAGCGCGGCGTGCCATCGCTGCGCTATTAAAACTCACGCCGCAGACCGCGCTCGTGCGCGGAGCCGATGGCAGTTCCAAAGAAATGCCTGTGACGGAAGTCGCCGTCGGCGCGGAGATCAGCGTGCGCAGCGGCAGCAGCGTGCCGCTGGATGGCGAGGTCATCGCCGGTGAGTCCGCTGTGAACCAGGCACCCATCACCGGCGAGTCCGTGCCGGTGGAGAAGAAGCCCGGCGACCCCGTCTTTGCGGGCACCATCAATGGCGAAGGCTCACTCACCGTGCGTGTCACCAAGGCCGCCAGCGACTCCACCCTCGCCCGCATCATCAAGCTCGTGGAAGAAGCCGAGGAGCAGAAAGCCCCCACGCAGCGCTTCGTGGACAAGTTCGCCACCATCTACACGCCCGCTGTGTTTGGGGTCGCGCTCTTGGTTGCCTTGCTGCCGCCGTTGCTCATGGGCGGCGCGTGGTCGGAGTGGACGTATCGCGCCCTCGTGCTGCTCGTCATCGCCTGCCCCTGTGCGCTCGTCATTGCCACGCCCGTCTCCATCGTCTCCGGCCTCACTGCGCTCGCACGACGCGGCGTGCTCATCAAAGGCGGCGCACACCTCGAAGCCGTCGGCAAGCTGCGTGCCCTCGCCGTGGACAAGACCGGCACCATCACGCAAGGCCGCCCGCAGGTCACTGGCGTCATCCCACTTGGTGACATGAATGAAGAAGAAGTCCTGCGCCGCGCCGCTGCCATTGACGCGCATTCCGAGCACCCGCTGGCAAAGGCCGTCGTCGCTGCCGCACAGGCCAAAGGCATCACCTGGGTAGAATCCACCCAATACCAATCCGTCACCGGACGTGGAGCCACCGCCATCATCGACGGGCACCCGCACTTCATCGGCAATCACAAAATGGCGCATGAACTCGGCATCTGCTCACCCGAGATCGAAGCCCGCCTCACCGAGATCGAA
>DAORHS010000034.1:0-13931 GCA_035438165.1 Prosthecobacter sp. | reverse complement strand
CAGGCCGATTCCTCACCGACAACGGCGTCACGCAGGCCGATTTCAACAGCTACGGCAGCCGTCGCGGCAATGACCTCGTCATGACCCGCGGCACCTTCGCCAACGTGCGCATCAAGAACCTCATGCTCGGCGGCAAAGAAGGCGGCGACACGCTCCTCCAGCCCGCTGGCACCGAAATGAGCATCTATGACGCCGCCGAGGCCTACAAGGCCGCTGGCACTCCCAGCATCATCCTCGGTGGCGAAGACTACGGCATGGGCAGCAGCCGCGACTGGGCCGCCAAAGGCACCCGTCTCCTCGGCGTGAAGGCCGTCATCACGAAGTCCTTCGAGCGCATCCACCGCAGCAACCTCGTCGGCATGGGCGTCCTGCCCTGCAACTTCAAGAACAAGGCCGACTACGACAAGGTCAAGGACCTCGCCGATGCCACCTTCGACCTCCTGGGCCTCAGCAACGACTTCAAGCCCATGAGCGAAGCCACCCTCCGCGTCCACAAGTCCGACGGCAGCACCTTCGACATCCCGCTGGTGGTCCGCATCGACACCCCCGTCGAAATCGACTACTACCGCGCCGGCGGCATCCTGCCCTACGTCCTCGCGCAGATCCTGCGTGCGAACGGGTGATTTGTTGTCGTTTGAACAGCTCTGATGCTGCCTGAGGGGTTGCCAACCCTCTAAAACGTGTCTAATTAGAGCCTAATTAGACACGTTTTAGACAGATGAGGCTTCCCGCTCCACCACCTCCTCCTCGCAGCCTGCTTCAAGCAGCCACCACCCAGCCTCAACGGCTGCTGCGGCTGTTTTCAATGAAGCCGGAAGATCTGCCCCGTCAGGGCGAGTATCTCCATTGGGACAAGCTGAGAAGGCTAAGCCCTCCGAAAGACCTTACCCATGAGGAATGGTGGTGGCTGCTCAAGAAGGGGCGCCAGTTCGGCAGGCAAACCATCCCTCTTCTCGACAAAAAAGGGGCTGCCTTCAGCTTCTCGCTCGCCCCCGAGATGTTCGAGGCGTTGCATCACATCGATCAGAGGTGCGCTGGAAACATTGCCATGCCGGAGCAGGTCACAGACAACGCCACCCGCGACCGCTTTCAGATCAATTCACTGATGGAGGAAGCGGTAACTTCCAGCCTGCTGGAAGGAGCCGCCGTGACCCGGCAAAAAGCCCGCGACATGCTGCGCAGCGGACGCAAGCCTGCGGACAAGGGCGAGCGCATGATCGTGAACAACTACATCACGATGCGCCATTTGCTGGAGATCAAAGACCAGCCGCTTACTCCCGCGCTTATCCTGGACATCCACGCCATGATTTCGCGCGATGCTCTCGACAAAGCGGATGCCGCAGGCCGCCTGCGCAGGGCGGACGAATACATCGAAGTGTCCGATGACATGGACAATGTCTTCCACATCCCACCCGCCGCCTCGCAACTGCCCGACCGCCTTGAAGCCATGTGCGCTTTTGCCAATGAAACCGAGCTGAAGGGGTATCTCCACCCGGTCATCCGCGCCATCGTGCTACACTTCTGGCTCGCCTACGATCATCCGTTCGTGGACGGCAATGGTCGCACCGCGCGGGCTTTGTTCTACTGGTCCATGCTGAAGGGCGGGTTTTGGCTCTTTCAATTCATCTCCATCTCGCAGGCACTGCTGCGTTCCCCGACGGATTACTACCGTGCCTTCCTGCACACGGAGCACGACGAGAACGACCTGAACTACTTCATCCTCCACCAATTACGTTGCATCGAAACATCCATCCAGGATCTCCATGCTTATCTGGCACGCAAGACAGTTCAAAAGCGTGCCTTGCAGCAAAGTCTGGCCGGGCTGGATTGGGTCAATTTCCGGCAGCAGGCATTGCTGGGACATGCCATCGAACATGCGGATGCTGCTTACACCTTTGAAAGCCATCAACGCAGCCACAACATTTCCCGCATGACGGCTTTGACCGATCTCCGTACGCTCGCCGACCGAGGCTTCCTCACCTCCCGGATCGAAGGCAAACATCGTGTCTTTCGTCCTGTTGCAGACCTTGATCAGAGGCTCAAGCGATCCTAACGGACAGCAGAAACTCCAGGCGTAACCCATGCTCGTCCGCCTTCGATCTCTCACAAAACCCGGCAGACCGAAAGGCTGCCGGGTTTTTCTTTGCTTGGAATCATCCGACGCAGTGATCAAACTGCCTCGCATGAACGCCTCCACCGTCTTCCCCATGATTCCCGCCGCGAGCAAGTCGCTGTGGTTCTTTGCCATCATTGGTCTCATCCTCGTGGGGGCGCTGTTCATGATGGGCTGGGTGGCGTGGTCCATGCAGCATGCCAAGTTCACCGTCTCGAACGAAGGCCTCCGACTTCAAGGCGATCTTTATGGCCGCCTGATCCCGCTCAAGTCACTCAAACTCGACGAGGCTGTCGTCACCAACCTCCACACCGACAAGGATCATCAGCCCAAATGGCGCACGATGGGCACCGGACTGCCCGGTTACGCCGCTGGATGGTTCAAGCTGCGCAATGGCACGAAAGCACTGCTCTACGTCACCGACCGCACGCACGTCGCCCGCATTCCGACGACGGAGGGATACATCGTGATGCTCAGTGTGAGCGAACCCGCGGCGTTGATTGATGCCTTGAGGCAACAAAGCATGCCTTGAGGGAGACCTTTCGCGTTGGAGCCGGCACAAAACGAGTCCCCTCTCCCCGCCCCCCCCTACATCATCGCTCCAGTATTTCGTTCGGGGAGAGGCAGGGTGAGGGGTCATCCCAGCATTCACACACGTGACGGGCGGCCCCTCACCCCAACCCTCTCCCCAAAGTGAATGTTGTGTGCTTGTGGCAAACCGGCGGCGGGGAGAGGGAGAAAAGAGCCCGCCGCCTGATCGATGCCTTGAAACGTCACAGCGCCCGGCGAAGCCATATCACCCCCCGTTCACCACCATGCCGCGCAGGGCGCTCGATGACATCATCGGCTGCAACAAGGCGAGGCCGGCACGGAGCTGTGCGGCGCTGCTGACGGAGGGGTTGTTGACGATGAGCACATCGGTGGCCAGCGGCGCCAGCGGGGCGACGTTGGCGAAGCTTTTGAGCAGCGGCGAGGCGTCGAGGATGATCCAATCGACTTCGTGCTTGGCGCGTTCGATCCAACTGCGGTAGCCGTCGAGCAGTTCATTCGTCGCATGCGCGGGCAGATCACAGCCGGGAAGGAGGAAGAGATTGCTGTGGCCGTAGCGCAGAGCTTCGAGATCATGCGCATACGCACCACAACCCTGCACGGCACGCGGGAACCACTGGTGCAGCGTTGGGGAGCCTGGATTGCACTCCATCATGAACACCCGGCGACCCTGATGGCAGAAAGCGGCGGCCAGGGCGGCCGAAACGAGCGTTTTGCCTTCGCCAGAGCCGGCGCTGGTGATGAGCACGACGCCGGCGGTGCTGCTGCGGTTCATGGCCTGCTTTTCGAGCGTGCTGGTGAGCTGATGCAGGGCGGTGGAGGCCCCGACAGGTTCAGGTTTCAGAAGTTCGGCCAGCATCGTTTCCGGAGCGTTGCCGCTCACGTACGGCAGCCGGGCCAGAACAGGGGTTTCGCCATTGGCAGGCTTGATGACGGGCAAAGAGCGCGTTTGCGGCTGCGGACTGGCACGATCCAGGGCGGGAGCTGCCGGAGAGGCGATGGCAAAGGGCGAGGCGGACGGTGCAGGCTGTTGTGCCGCAGGGTAGCCGTAGCCATACGCGGTGTGCTGGGTGGGATCCTGTGACGCCGGAGATTCCGCCTTCGGGCTGAAAAGCTTCCGCACATGATCGTCGAAGATGCCCCAGCCCACAGGCAGGCCGATCAAGGAAAGGCCAAAGAGCATCACGGCGGCCAGCGCCGCGATGGGCTTGCTCGGTTTCACCGGTTTTTCCGGCACCATCGCCACATCGGCCACGCGCAGCAGGCCGCTGTCGCGGAACTGGCCGGTGAGCGCGGCCTGGCTGCGGCGCATTTCGATCTTTTCATACAAATCCCGGTCCATGCGCACCTGATCACGCAGCAGGCTCTGCTGTACGTTTTTGCCGTTGACGTCCAGCGCCACACCACGGGCCTCCTCCAACTGACGCCGGTAGTCGGCGAGCTGCCGCTGCTGGGACTCCACCTCCGCCTGGATCATGCCGACGACGGCGCTGACGGAGCGATCCAGCGCGGCCCGCAGGGTTTCGATTTCATTCGCGAGGCCGATCATGCGCGGATGCCGGCGCCCGCAGGTGGCTTCCAGAGGAGCCCGCTCGGCGATCTTGGCATCCAACTGCTTGCGGATGTAGGTCACGTCCGCGTTGTCCGCGAAGATTTTCAACTCGGTGAGTTCACGGCCGGATTTCTGCGCCGCGACGAGGTCGTTGAGGTCGCTTTTGGCCTTGGTGAGCTTGAGATCGGCTTCGGTGATCGCGGCATTGAGCTGGCGCACCTTGTCATTGGAGATGTCCTTCGACTCGCTGTCCTCCATGATGCCCTGGCTCTTGCGGTATTCGGCAAGCTTCTGCTCCGATTCCCGCAAGCGCTTCATCAGCTCCTCCGATTTGGCCTCGAGATAGGTGGAGGCATCCGCACTGAGCTGGCCCTCCTGGTCGGCGACGTAGTGGATGTATTCTTCGATGTAGCGGTTGGCAAAGTCGGCGGCGAGATGCGGATCGCGGTCGCGAATCTGCACGCGCAGGACGTGGGACTCCTTGAGCGGCTCCACCCGCACATTGGCAATCATGAGATCAACGAACCGCTCGCGAGGCTCACCCAGCCTGCCCGGCTTGTAGAGGCCCAGCATCTTGAGCAACTGGTCTTTGCGGCCCAGCGAGTTCGCTTCGCGCTCCAGGAACGCGTCGCGCTGCGCCGCCGGGAATGTGTCGTAGAAATGACTCAAAAAGCGGCGGGACAGAAGCTCCGTGCGATGATTGTTGATCAACTGCGGGGCGCTCAGCTCGGTGACACCGCGGGTGGCCATGGCGTCAAAGTTGAACACATTGGCGTCCTGAATGCGCAGCAGCAGCTGCGACTCGGCTTCATAGATCTTCACGCCCATGCCGAGGTAGTAAAACGTGAACGCCGCGAGCAGCATGCCCAGCATGGCGCCACGCAGCCAGCGCTTGCGAATGTAGCCAATCACATCCGTGAGGCTGATGAGGGACTGCACCTCAAAGTCATGCGGATTGATCGGCGGCAGGAAGGCGCGCGGATCAAACACCGGAGACATGCCCGGATGTGCCGGCATGGTCATGGAAGGAGCCATCGGTGTCAGGCCACGCGAGGGCGCGAGGGCAAGCATCGCCCCAAAACCGTGCTGTGGCGCGGCGTTGACGGGCTGGATGCTGTAGGGAATGGCCATGGTGGTGGATTAAGCGGCTGAGGACAGGGGTGGTTCGTTCTCTTCCCGAAGTTCGTCGGGCGCTCTGGCTTCCGCCTCACCGCGGCGCGGGAAGAGGCGGCGGACGGCGCGCAGGGTGTGGAAGGTGGCGGCACGCCAGCTGGTGGGATTGAACGCCTCGACATCGAGCAGCCAGCGCAGGCTGTCGCACCACTGGCGTTTGTATTCGTAATCGCTGGGCAGCATGTCATGCACACGAAGGCCGCGGCGGATGGAGCTGTCGATGCACCAGCGCATCACCAGCTTGCCGGGTGAGATACGTGCAAACGTCGGCGACCACCCCATCTGAAATTGAAAAAACTCATCCCGCTCCACGAAGCCGTACATCGCGGCGATCACCTGGCCGCCCGCCTCGAGCAGAGGCAGCACCGCACGCTGCTCCGGCAGCCAGCGGGCGGCGAGCCGCTGATGAAAACGCCATGAGGGCGGAGTGGTGAAGCTGCTGACCTCGGACGGCCACTGCATGGCATGCAGCAGGCGCAGTTCGTCCATGGCTTCGGCAAAGGAAACACGATCACCCGCGAGCGTGGCCAGTCCCGCATGCTGGTCCGTGAAGGCCTTGCGACGTCGGCGCAACTGGCTGCGCCAGTGGGACGTGTGGCGCACTTCGTAGTCCTCATACGAGGCCGGAAGACGAATGAAATGGCAGGCGTGGCGGTTTAGCACGCCGGCGTTGATGAAGGATTCTTCCAATGCAGCAAAAAGATGCGGCGCATTGGGCGATTCCTCCGGCAGGTGGTTGAAGCGGACGTTGTCACACTCAGGCCGCAACAGCCTGAACACGCGGCAGAGACGCGGCGTGAGGTCATCTTCCTGACCGGCAGGCACGATGAGATCCAGGCGCTCGCCATGGGCGTCGCCAAAACCACCGAGAAATCCCAGCGTAACGAGATGCCTGCGGGCCGGGTCCTGCTCATGCGCCAGCATCAGCGGCGCAATGGCCTGCGGCACCCCCTCCGCATCACGCAGCACGGCGATGGCGAGTTTCGCATCCCCGCGGCATTCCTCCCACCACAGGCTCAGCCAGTCCCAGCGCAGGAAGGGGGAACGCGTGCTGGTCTGTTCGACAAGCGGGTCCCAGAAGGGCTGAAGCGCACGGAATCCGGCCTCATCACGCACCACGTCAAGCGTGAGCACGCCACGACGTGGCGGCACGGCGGCACGGGGAGCGGTGACACGCGGTCTGGTGCTGAGCAGCCCGGTCGTCATGGCGCGCCTCCTTTCTGCAGTGCCGCAGTCTGTTTGCGATGGTGGGCGGATTCGATCAGCACGCCCAGTTGATGGCGCGCATTCATGAGCGCATCCGCATTGTCGTCCCAGTCACCAAAACCACGCGCGAAACTGGAGGTCAGGCGCCGTGCGTCGTCTTCGAGCCCGAGCTGACGCGCCAGCATGAGATAATCGTAATCCTCCGCGGTCTCACGCAGCCATTTCAGGCGCATCGACGCCACCGGCGCATGACGTCCGTGCCGTTTTTCAGTGGCGGGGTAGATGAAGGAGCCGTCGCCATTGTAAGTCGCACCGTCGGGTGTTTTGAAAGTGCCGGCGTCCTGCCAGACATCGACTCCTTCGGCGGCGAAGAGGGTGTCCCAATAGTCAAAGCCGGTGATGCCGGCGCCAGGAAACAACCAGCCGACGACACGGTGCGCCATCGGCGGATAATCAAGTGCCCAAACCGGAGGAAAGCCGTGGGTGAGCTGTTTGGGCATGCCATTCTGCTGTTCCCAGGCATCCGGCATCTGCACCAGCGCCGCATAGGCCCAGATTTCGTCACCAGCCTGACGGCGCAGCGCGATGTCGTGCCTGCCGCCCGCCCATTCCATGTCCTTCCACACCTCGCTGAAATGCGGCACCCAGATGTCCACGGCGCCGTTCAACGAACCCCACGCGGCCTTCTCCGGCGTCGGTTGTTCGGTGACGTGCAGGGGCACGCGGATGCCATGCTTCTTTTCGACTTCATTGAAGAACTCGCCCCAGCGGCGCACGGTGTCGTAGGCGGCAGCGTCGTTCGGTTCATCGAGATCGCCCATGATGACGTAACCGCGAGACTCGCAGCGAATCTTGGCGAGCAGCTTCATCCATTGCGCCACGTAGCTCATGGCGGCTTCGCGATCCTGGCCCAGCGGATCGTTGAACGGCCATTTCGGCCAGATGGGCAGACCGATGGTGCTGCAATGACGGTGCAGCAGGTGCTTTCTCAGTGCGCGTTCGACCTTGTCCTCGTCGATCTTCCCGGTGCCTGCCTCGGGATAGCTGCCGTAGATTTGATCCACGCTGAGCCGGTGCCCGGCCAGCAGGTCGTAGTAGGCATTGAGCAGACCCATGTGGGTGAGCGAAGGCGTGTTGTCCTTGTACTCCAGACCATGCACTTCGGCGACGTGTCGCACGGTGGTCATGATCGAGGTGCGCAGCTTCGGCACGACGGGAAGATCGAAGTCCCACACGTTGAGCGTGTAGCTGGCGATGGCGGTGGTGCCGTCGGAAAACTTGAACCGTACCTCGCCGGTGTAAGCCCCCGGCACGGCGGTATAGGGAACGAAAACGTCGATCCAGTACGGCTGATTCACGACCGCCGCTCCGCTGAGTTCCGGCGCCGGCATGTCGAGCGGCACCAGTGCATCGGGATACTCGCCCGGAGGCAGCGGCGCCATCGGTGTTGACTTCGAGACGCGCACGTAATGCTCGCGAAACACGGCGGGCGCGGGCAGCAGGTCGTCCGAATCGTTCTTGGCGATCCCGGTGGCCAGCAGTTCGACGCCTTTGAGCTGTTCGGGCGTCGCCGTGACGATGATCTGGAGCGGCTCCCATTCACCACCTGCGGCGTGCAGGGTGTGCGTCTGCGCCGTCGGGGATGCTCCGCCACGGGAGATGCGCGTCATGCCATCACAGAACGCCACTTTCACCGGCTGGGCGGCGGCTTGGGCGGCCAGGGCCAGAAAGATCAGCACTCCTCTCATGATTTCACCTCCATGAGCTGTGCATAGGTTTCCGCATACTGGCGTGCGGCATGGGCGATCGTGAAATGCTCCAGCACACGCTGACGGGAACGTTTGGCGACGTCTTCACGGGCCGTGGTTCCGAGCCGCAGCGTCTGTTCCCAGGCGTTTGCCAGTGCGGCCGGATCGCGCATCGGCACGACCTGGCCCACGCCTTCGAGCAGACGCCCACAGTCACCGACGTCGGTGGTAACGCACGGTACGCCGCAGGACATGGCCTCGATGACGGTCATCGGGCAGGCCTCCGTACGGGAGGAAAGCGAGAACACCCCAAACGCCGGGTACAGGCGCCACGGATCGGCACGAAATGAATCAAACCGTACCTGATGCGGCTTTGGCAGCGCCGCGAGCAGCCGGCGCTCTTCGTTGCCCAGTTCGACTTCCACCCCGCCGCAAAAAACGAAGTGGGCCTCCGGCATGCGGGTTTGCAGGAGGGCCGCCGCACGCAGGAAGGTGGCGAGGTCCTTCATCTCGTGAAAACGGCCGACATAGCCGACGACGGGTGCGTTGGGCGGCAGTTTCAGTTCGGACCGTGTGTCGAGTGAGGCGTCACTGTCGGGCACAAAACGATCTGCGTTGATGCCATTGGGGATCCAGCGCATTTTCGCGTTCGGATAGCCGATGGCGGCATGGTCTTCGATGGCTGCGGCGGAACAGGAGATGATGCGTGACGGGATGAAACGGGAGCTCAGGGAGAGCGCCCGGCGGAAGAGGGCGGACTTGAGAGCGCTCTCGCCGGGATTGCGGTGAATTTCGCGGCAATGGATGCTCCAGACGACCTTGCGCACCCCGGCAAGACGCGCCGCCCAGCCGCCGACGAGATCGGCGTGATGCATCCAGGTTTGTACGATGTCAGGCCGCTCCAAACGCAGCACGGCCCGCAGCCTGGCCAGCGTGTGCGGGTTCAGATAGGCCGTGCTCTCGAGATCGTGCACGGTCACACCGGCTTCATGCAAACGTTTGAGCTGATGGGGCCAGGGCATGGCATTGATGGTCACGACCACACTGCGGAACCGCGCCGGATCGAGCGATTCAGCGAGGTTCATGAGCATCGCCTCCGCACCGCCGCCGCCGATGCTGTAGGCGAAGTGCAGCACCACAGGGCGCCTGTCTTTTGCCGGTGCCGGCATCGATCTCGCAGGCACAAGTGCGCGCATCTGCTGCCGGGCAGGCAGTCGCAGCACGTCGCTTGTGTTGAGCGTGATCGTTTTCATATCATCGACATCGCTTTCAGGCAGTTTTGCCTCCATTCTTTGAGCGTCTCAAAAGCCCCCGACACGGTGGCTTCCGCCTCCCACACGGACTCGGGAGAGCCGTAGCGCGGGAGCTGGAACATCGAGGTATTGTCTGTGACGCGACCGCTGACGGAGGTGCAGGCCGCTTTGAACCCTGCCTCACGCACCAAAAGGAGCGTCTCCCGCGTGTAGTCATCCGCGCCGCCGTTCGGATAACAGAACGTTGCTGGCAGTTCGCCGATCTCCGCGCGGATGCGATCACGGCAGGTGGAGATTTCAGCCCTCATCGCCAGCGAGTCGCAACGGGCCAGAATGGGATGCGTGTGCGTATGGCCGCCGATGTCCACGTGTCCGCTGAGGGCCATGTCACAGGCCATGTCCCAGGTCATCGGGCGCAGGGGCTTGGGAAGGTCTTGGACGTCGGGTGTGTTGACCTCCAGCGCCTGCTCAAGGCGGTCCACCTCTCCGAGCAGGTCGGTGTCTGGCAGCTCTTTCAGCTCAGGCATCAGGCGTACGAGGGACTGCTGGCGCAGCTCACGTGTGCCGAGGTAGAGGCGCAGCTTCTTATTGTTGATCGTCCAGTCGAGCAGTTGCTTCCGCGTGCGCCCCAGGGCCAGATCCACCCGCTGGAACCACAGCATGTCCTCGCCATCCAGAAACCCCGTGGTAACGAAAATCGTGGCATGGAGATCGAACCGCTTCAGGATCGGATACGCCAGATCGTAGTTCGAGGCGTAGCCATCATCGAAAGTGATGACGACGGCGTTGTCAGGCAACCGGGTGCGCCTGAGCCGGGCCTCGATGAGATCCGCCAGAGAAACCACCTTGTAATCCGCCGCCAGCAGGGCGCAGATGTTGTGGAAGGCAGAAACTGGCAGGTGCAGTGACCAGTCGAGGATTTCAGCGTCACCGGCGTCTTCGCATAGACCATGGAATGCCAGAATCGTGGTTTCCGAGGCACGGCGCGTCCGCGCGAAGGACGCAAGACCACTGCCAACGAGGGCGGCGGCTTTGATGGCGCGCGGGTGAAGAGCGAGCGGCATGATTCGAGTGGCAACTGAGGGGTGAAGCCGACAGCCAAAGTCTGACGGCGGCTATTATTATGGAAATTTGAGAGGCGGGGGCATGGTAATTTAAGCGCCGATTTATTAACTTCAATAAAATTATCATAATTACTGTATAATTATCCAACTCCGAATTCGGCGGAGTAATGGAGAGTTGCTTATGTCGCAGACGGGCAACAAAGGGCAATTTTCAACGAAGTTCGCTCGTCCACTCCAAGGCGCTGTTCATCAATGAATTGTGCCATTTTCAACACCAAGATTGAGGCGATGTAAGATTGCGAGCCAACTTCACAGATGCCCATGCTCTAGCATTTTCAAAACCCTGTCAGAAAACTTCCTCTCGAGCTTCTTGGACCCATTTATCTCCCCTTGGCCACCAGTCGCAAATAAGTCTCCGCATAGCTGCCGATTGCTTGTTCGATGCTGAAACGCTCTTGCGCTCGCGAACGCAACCAACTGGCTATTGTGACTTTTGACTCCGCACCTAATCGCAAGGCTTGCTCCCAGGCGTTTGCGAGCGCTTCGGGATCACCCGCAGGTACGACACAGCCAACACCATCGAGCAGAAACGCGCAATCCCCTACGTCCGTGGTCACACATGGCACTCCGCAGGACATTGCTTCAATAATGCTCATGGGACATGCTTCCGTGCGCGAAGAAAGTGAGTACAGATCCAAAGCCGGATAGATGCTCCACGGATCCGTGCGAAACGCCTCAAACCGCACCTGGTCAGGAAATGGCATCCGTGAGAAGGCTTCACGCTCCTTGCCGCTCAAATCAGACTGCAGACCACCGCACAGCAAGAAATGCGCTTTAGGAACGTGCGACTGCAACAACGCCGCCGCACGCAAAAATGTGGTAAGATCTTTGGCTTCGTGAAAACGCCCGGCGTAGCCGATCACCGGCACCTCTGGTGGCAGTTGCAGTTCCATACGGGTCGCACTTGCGACCTTGGCATCGGGGATAAATCGCTCAGTATCGATGCCATTCGGAATCCATTGCATTTTGGAACGTGGGTAGCCCATGGCTACATGCGTTTCGACCGCCGCTGCGGAGCAGGAGATGATCCTGCTCGGAATGAAGCGAGAAGAAAAGACCAGAGCCCTGTGCAGGAAGGCAATCATGAACCGGCTTTCCTTTGGGTCGTGAAAGGTCTCCAGCATGTGGAGGCTCCAGATGACTTTCGGCACTCCCGCCAGTCGAGCTGCCCAGCCTCCAACAAAATCAGACTGCTGTATCCAAGTTTGCACGATATCAGGCCTCTCTGCGCGCAAAATGGCACACAGCCTGGCAAACGAACCCAACGAAAGTCTTTCCAAGGAATACAGCTTCACTCCCGCTGCGGCGAGACGCTGCATCAAATCCGGCCATGGTGTGGTATTGACGGCCACTACGACACTGCGAAACCACTTGGGGTCGAGTTTTTCAACCAAGTTCATCAGCATCGCCTCGGCCCCGCCACCGCCGAGGTGGAAAGTGTAATGTAGAATGGTGGGACGCGTGTCCCTGCCAACCGCGCTGGCAACATCCATCTTCATGTTTGCGGCTGCATTTTGAACCGGCTTTTCCATTCCTGAAATGTTTCAAACACCCCGGAGACCAAGGCATGCGCCCACCAACACGAAAACGGAGTGCCATGGCGAGGAAGCCTAAAAACAGAAGTCTGCTCGTCAACACGCGCCTCGATCATCGAACAGGCGGCTTTGAAACCAGCTTCCTGCACCATGCTCATTGTCTCACGGGTGAAATCCTCGGCAGTGCCGTTCGGGTAAGCGAAGCAAACGGGTGGTTTCCCAAGCTCATCATGAATGCGGTCACGACAGGTGACGATTTCCGTGCGCATCGTGGACTCATCGCATCGTGATAAAATGGGATGCGTCACAGTATGTCCGCCGATCTCGATCTGACCACCGGCGGACATTTCCCTCGCCATGGCCCAGGACATCGGGCGCATATGCTCTGGAAGATCACCGACCTGAGGCTTATTGACCTCCAATACGGCTTCAAGCCGGTCCACTTCGCGACGCAGTTCGACATCGGACAAGCGTTTGAGTTCCGGCATCAGGCACGAGAGCGATTGCAGGCGTTGCGCGCGATTAGCAAACCGGAGACTCAGGAGCTTGCCTTTGATCTTCAAATCGAGTTGCGGTTTCTGTGTGCGGCTCAATGCCATATCCACGCGTTGGAACCACAATATATCATCGCCACCAAGAAATCCCGTGGCAACATGGATGGTGGCAGGCAAGCCGAACTTTCGCAAAATAGGATAAGCCAACTCGTAATTCGACTTATAGCCATCGTCAAAAGTGATGACCACCGCGTTATCGGGCAAACGAGCGCCACGAATTTGTGCCTCAATCAGATCCGACAACTGAATGACCCGGAATTCGTCCCTTAGAAAACTGCAAATGCCTTCGAAAACATCTACCGGCAGGTGAAGATACCACTCCAGACCTTCGACTTCGTCCTCGCGATCATAAAGGCCGTGGAACGTCAAAATCGTGGCTCTCGAAGGGTGCCGAGCGCGCGCGAATGCCGCCAATCCACTGTCCACCAAGGCAGCTTTGGCGAGGCGGCTGTATAAGTAAGAAAGGGGCAAAACAATGGCAGTGAAATGGCTTGCGAACTCTAACAAGCTCGATGCTTATCGCATAAAAGCAATAAGGCCGCAGAGTGAAACTCCTCGTCCTTATGCAATAGACGTCATCGAAAAACTCACAGCGGCCGGATCCAGATGTTGCGGATGCGCACCGGCGGTTCGTTCTTGTGATCCTGAATGCGGATCGGCGCCTTCTCCGGGAACTCCCCGCTGTAGTCGGTGATCTGCTTGTGCTTCGTCGGCCCCATGATCTTCGTGTGGTTCTGCACGCAGATGCCATTCACAAAGGTCGTGATGTAGGCGGGTTCCACCACCTTGCCGTTCTCCAGCTTCGGTGCGGTGAAAACGATGTCATAGACCTGCCACTGGCCCGCCGGACGCACGGCATTCACCAGCGGTGGCGTCTGCCCGTAAACGCCACCCGTCATGCCGTCGGCATAGGTCGGGTTGTTGTCGCAGTCCAGCATCTGGGACTCGTAGCGGTCCATGAAGAACACGCCGGCATTGCCCTTCTTCTGGGAGTTGCCCTTGGTGTTTGGTTCGCTCATCCATTCGAGGTGAAGCTGGCAGCTCGCAAACTCCTGCTTCGTCCAGCAGTCGCCGCTGGTGATCATCATCACGCCGCTGTCGATCGGCCACGGACAGGGGATGAT